>JAMOQG010000001.1 GCA_027064135.1 Peptostreptococcaceae bacterium
GAGAAGATTCTAGCAAGGGAAGATTCTCTTAATGCTTTATATGTAGCATTTACAAGAGCAAAAGAGAATCTATTTATTGTTCAAAAGTCTAAAGGTTCAGTATTTGATATTTTAGATATATCTAGTGAAGTAAATGGGAAATTACTAGATAAACAAGATGATTCTAGTTGTTCATCGGATTTACCTATTAAAAATATACTTTATAAAAATCATGGAACTCTTTAGATAGTATATCGGTATGAAATATAACAATTTAGATATGCAAAACTGGAAAGAACTTGATATTAATACAGATTCTCTTTGGATAATTAATGAAAGAGATAAAAGTGGTAAACATAAAAATGTTTACCACGGTAATTTCATACCTCAAATTCCAAATCAATTAATCAGAAGATATACAAAAGAAAACGACATAATCTTAGAACCATTTATGGGAAGTGGTACAACACTTTTTGAATGTGAAAAACTAAATCGTAAATATATTGGATTTGATATAAATCCTGAAATGTTAGATTATGTAAATGATAGTATGAATGATGGGAATTATAAAGATAATTTCTATATAAATCATTGTAATTCATTAGATACATTAGAAGTTAATACAAATATAGAACAAGCAAATAAAAAATTTAATTCCCAAAATGTACAATTTGTACTTATGCACCCACCATATATGGATATAGTAAAGTTTACAGATGATAAAAATGATTTATCACAAATTGATAATATAAATGAATTTGTAAAACAATTTAAAGTTATTTGTGAAAATAGTTTAAAATATTTAGACAAGGGTAGATACTTTGCTATTGTAATTGGTGATGTGTATAAAAATAGTGAAGTTATTCCTTTAGGATTTTATTGTATGGATATGATAAAAAGAAATTTTAAAGTGAAATTAAAAGGTACAATTATCAAAAATATTGAGGGTAATCGTGGAAAACTTGGTGTCGGTGGCATTTGGAGATATAGGGCTTTGAATAGTGATTATTATATATTTAAACATGAGTATATTTATGTTTTTAAAAAGGAGTTTTAAGTATGTATAACAAAGAAGAAATTGAAGAAAAGATTTTAGATTTAAGAAGTGAGTTAAAAACAGATAGATTAGATATGTCCTTTGGTGAAATTATGAATTTATATGAAGCTGAAGATCTAATAATAACACCAGAATATCAAAGAGCTTATAGGTGGAGTGATGAACAAAAAACCAGATTTTTGGAATCTGTTTTATTAGGTATTCCAATTCCACCTATTTTTGTAGCAGAAGATGATAATGGAAAATGGGAATTGGTAGATGGACTACAAAGAATATCTACAATACTGTCTTTTTTTGGATTATTAAAAAATGATTATGATAAAAAAAATTATTTTACATTATCAGAAACTGAACTTACAAAAAATTATTTAAAAGATATTGATATTAATCATTTATCTACGAAATTAAAATTAACTATAAAAAGAGCTGTTTGTAGAGTAGAGATTTTAAGATGGGATAGTGGTTTTGATATGAGATATGAACTATTTAATAGATTAAATACAGGTTCTAGTCCATTAACAGAACAAGAAATTAGAAATTGTGTATTTATTGGTGAGTTTAATACATTACTACATAAATTAGCTAAAAATGAAAAATTTATGAATCTAATTAAACCAACTGAAAAACAGTCAGAACAAATGTTTTTAGAGGAAATGATTTTAAGATATTTCGCAGTTAAAATAAAATATAAAGAATGGTATATTAGAAAAGACATAAAAGAATATCTTACTTCTTTCATGAAAGATATTAATGATGAAAAAATAATTTTTGATTATAAAAAAGAAGAAACTGATTTTTATAATATAGTTGATTTTCTTGATGATAATAAAATACATAAACCATTCAAGGGTAAAAATAATGCATTTTCCCCAAGTATTTATGAAACAATAATGTATATTACATATAAGTATATAACTAAATATGGAAATACTATATCGAAATATAAAGATTTTAAAAATAAATTGTTAAATGATGAAGAATTTAATAAATTTTCAGGATATGAAACAAGTCAAAAAGAAAGATTAAAAAAGAAAATTAATAGGGCATTAGTTATATTACATGGATAATTTTAATAATACATTAGAAGACATTAGTGCAGATATTCAATGGAGAAATAATGAATTGAATAGTTTAAAATTAATATCTGATAATCTTAATGATGATAAATTGAAATTATTCTTAAAGGGTTGCATTCCATTAATTTATGCACACTGGGAAGGTTTTGTAGTTTCATCTTTAAAGGTAGTATTTAATTATTTGAATAGTTTACAATTAAATAGTACTGATTATTGTGATATTTATTTGACAACAGCATATGAACACACTTTAAAAAGTTTAGATGATTCAAGTGGATACGATAGAAGGAAAAAACATCTGATAAACTTATATACTGAATTTTCACAAATAGTCAAATTGGACAATAAAATAGATACAAAATCAAATTTAACTTTTAAAGTTTTAAAAGAAATTTGTTTAAAAACCAATTTAGATATTAATAAATTTCAAGAATATAAAGATGAATTAAATGAATTAGTAAGCATAAGAAATGCTATCTCTCATGGTGAAAATTCATATGATTTTAATTACTATGAGGATATAAAAAAATATATTGAATTGTTAGAAAATTTAATGCTAGATTTTCAAAGTGAATTACAAGACTTATTAAAAGATAAAAAATATTTAAAGGAGCAAAATGGAAACTAATCCATTTAAAAAAGATTCAACACAATACCATGATTGGGAAGTTTTAAAAGATTTGAAATGGCATTGTACAAAATGTGACTTACAATCAGGACAAGCAAAAACTTGGCAAGTTTGGAGACAAGAAAAAGGTATACAACTAGATAAAGATGAAAAAGGTAATTGGTATAAAAATATATTATGTCCAACTTGTGGTATTAAAACCGTACATAGAAAGTTAAAATCTTTAGCAATTTTAGATGAAACAAAAAGTCGCTCAGGTATATCTGCTTATTTAGCTAGAAAAGTTAAAAATTTTTATAACAATGAAGAAGCTATATTTTTAAGAGAATTTAGTCCTAGAGAATTAGAAGTTGATCATAAATTTCCACAAATTAGATGGAAGAGTGATGAAGAAGAAAATAAAAGTTCTATGACAAATGATGAAATAAAACAAAAATTTATTCTTTTAACAAGAAGTAATAATTTATTAAAATCAAGACAATGTGAAAAATGTGTAAAGACAGGTATTAGGGGCAATTTTCCAGGTATTTATTTTTGGTATGATGGTAATAAGAATTGGAATGGTATAGATGAATATGATGAAAATGGGTGTATTGGTTGTTTTTGGTATAACCCTTATAAATGGAGAGAAGAATTAAATAACAAAGTTAATAATAAATAATGATTAAGTTAATAAAATATTTGTACTTTAAGTTTTTATAGGATATGATTTTGAAAATAAATAAATTCAAGGTAAAAGAATTAATGGCAAAAAAAGAAATTAGTACACAAAAAGAATTAGCAAATATGTTAGGAATATCTAAAAATCAATTATCAAATATTTTAAGTGATAAATTTAATCCTATTAAAAGTAATGTTATTGAGTTAGCAAATTTTTTAGGTGTAAATCCTTTAGAAATTATTGAAGTTAAAAATGAGAATCAAAAATGAATTATATAGGCTCAAAATTTAAACTATCATCTTGGATACAAGATGAAATTAAACAAGTAGTTGGTGATGATTTAAGTGATAAAATATTTTGTGATATATTTGCAGGGACTGGAATAGTTGGGCGAACTTTTAAAAAGGATGTTAAGCAAGTTATTAGTAATGATTTAGAACATTATAGTTATGTGTTGAATAAAAATTATATTGAAAATCATATAGAAATAAAAAATAAAGAAAAATATATTGAAGAACTTAATAATTTACCTTTAATAGATAATGGATTTATATATCAAAATTATTGTATGGGTAGTGGAAGTCAAAGACAATATTTTAGTGATGAAAATGGTAAAAAGATAGATACAATTAGAATCAAAATAAAAGAATGGAAGGAGAATAATAAAATCAATTCTAATTTGTATTATTTTTTATTGGCTTCACTTCTTGAGAGTGCTGATAAAGTGGCAAATACTGCTTCTGTTTATGGTGCATTTTTAAAGCATATTAAAAAACCAGCTTCAAAAGAATTAATCTTACAACCTGCTCATTTTATAGAAAATGATAATTCACATCAAGTTTTCAATATGGATAGCAATGAGCTAATAAAAGAGATAAGTGGGGATATTTTATATTTAGACCCTCCATATAATCAAAGACAGTATAGCTCTAATTATCATATATTAAATACAATTACTCAATATGATAATTTTGTACCAAAAGGAAAAACAGGGCTAAGAGAATATAATCGTTCAAATTATTGTAAAAAAGGTGAAGTTCATAATAGTTTTGAAGATTTAATAAAAAATGCAAAATTTAAATACATATTTTTAAGTTACAATAATGAAGGTTTAATGAGTAAATCTGATGTTGAAAAAATTATGAAAAAATATGGAGAATATAGTTTAGAAACAAAAGAGTATCAACGATTCAAGGCAGATAAAACAGAAAATAGAAACCATAAAGCAGATAGAACTTATGAGTATCTACACATATTAAAAAAAGATGATGTTTAATAAAATTCATTAAAGTGAAAGAGGGAAATTTTTTCTTTGAGTTTAAATTACTGGGTGAGAAAAGTAATGCCCTTATAGTTCAGGGTAGATTATTGGATGTAAAACGATTAGTATGATAAAAAAAGATGACTTTGAAAAACTAAAGATTAAGTTAAAGGAGTTACCAGATGTGTAGATTTTCTCCCTTTAGAAAAACTAAAGGGCATCCCGAAGGTAATTATGATTG
>JAMOQG010000002.1 GCA_027064135.1 Peptostreptococcaceae bacterium
AGAGAAAAAATGATAGAAGAATTTGAAAACTTTAACAAATTACACAAAAAAGAAATAGAAAGATTAGAAAACTTAAAAAAAAGGAAACATAAATTAATAAGCAGTTTTGGAATATAGAAACAATAAATAAAAACAATAAACAATAAACAAGAAAAAAAACAACAAAAAAAGGTTTTGAATTGAGCCTTAAACTATCGCTAATGTATTCAAAAGAATACTTGGTAGTGAAATTTTAACGGTATTTAAGCGAGTTCATATATGTTGTAACTTAATGGTTTTAATTAAGTGAGAGTATTTGAGAAGCTTAATGAAGTTAGAACCACGTGATTTCAATCATGTGAAATTCAGTCCATATATCAAAGCTTAAAACAAGTGGCTCATGAACCATAGATAAATAATATATGTAGACCTAGCGAAAAAAGCTGAAGGATTTTGGAGATTTAAATAGAAAGAGTAATGGCTTATCTAAAACATTCGTAGGTTTTTTGTATTTAGTGTTGTTAAAGTTTTACAAATAATCATTAAAATTGTCTGAAAATTCAGAAATATTTGTTATAATATATATAACAAGTAATATGAAAAGGAGTTTAGGATGATTTATGGATTAATTGTAGCAGCAGGATTATCTTCAAGAGCTAAAGGTTATAAAATGACATATGAATTTTCTGGTCTAACCATGATTGAAAAAGCAGTATTGAGTTTTAAACCTTTTTGCGAAAAAGTATATGTTGTAGTTGGATATAATCATTTAGTAATCAGAAAAATACTAAAAAAATATGATTTTATTGAAATTATTTATAATGAAAACTATGAAAATGGAATGTTTAGTTCAATAAAATTGGGTATAAATAATATCGAATGCGATAGGCTTCTTTTTATGCCTGGTGATTATCCAAATATCAAGGAAAGTACTATTAAAAAATTGTTACAGAATAAAGGAGATGTTATTATACCAAGTTTTAATTATCATGCAGGTCACCCTATAGTTATTGATGGCAAATTGCTTGGTGAAATAGCAGAAAATTCAAATTATTTAACTCTAAAAGATTTTGTTAAAAGTAAAAGAGCAGAGTATGTGAACGTTGATGACAATGGTGTATTGATGGATGTTGATACACTGAAGGATTATTTGAATGTATCAAGGAGTATAAAAAATGAGGATTAACACTAGAAAAATTAGAACAGATGGAAAAGAGAAAATTCGAGGTGAAAACAAGTATTTAGAGGATTTGGAATTTAAAAATTTATATTATGCAAGGACTCTAAGAAGTGAAGTAAGTAGAGGAATAATTAAAGAAATAATATACCCTGAAATACCTGAAAATTACTATATAGTCGATAAAAATGATATATATAGAAATGAAGTAAAAATGGTTGAAGTTGATATGCCAATATTTGCAAAAGATCAAGTGAATTATATTGGCGAACCAATTTCATTAATAGTTGGGCAAAATAAGGATGTAATTATAGACATTATTAATAATACTAAAGTTATATATGAAGAACTTCCTTCGGTATATTCTATGGAAGAAGCGAAAGCTAATAATGTTACGATAATTGAAAAAGAGAATAATGAATTTGTTTCTCATGAATTTTCAACTGGAGATATTTCTTCTTTAAATAATTGTGAAATATTTGATGGAGTATATGAAACAACATATCAAGAACAATTGTATATGGAAAAACAAGGCGCAGTTGGAGATTACAAAGATGGCGAATTAATTGTTTATGGATCAATGCAGTGTCCATATTATGTAAAAAATGCATTAATGCATGCTACTGGATATAATGAAATTAATACTAGAGTTATTCAAACTGATACTGGTGGAGCATTTGGAGGGAAGGAAGAATATCCTTCATTAATGGCTTGCCAAGTGGCAGCCGCAACTTTAAAGATTAAAAATCCTGTAAGATTAATTTTTGATAGACGTGAAGATATTATGTATACAACTAAAAGACATCCATCAAAAACATATATAAAAAGTTATGTTAAAAATAATAAAATAGTTGGAATAGATATTGATATAAGTCTAGATGCTGGGCCTTATATTGGACTTTCTGATGTAGTACTTCAAAGAGCTTTATTTACTTTAAATGGAGCATATCAAATTGAAAATGCAAATATTAAAGGAACAGTTTATGCAACAAATAATGTATTTACTGGGGCGTTTAGAGGATTTGGTGCACCTCAATCAATGTTTGCGCTTGAACAACATTTTAATCAAGTAGCAAATAAATTGAAAATTGATCCATTTGAATTTAAGAAATCTCATTTTGTAAAACAAGGTCAGAAAACTGTGACAAATGGTGTTTATGTAGAAAAAATTAAACTTGACGAAATAGCAGATAAACTTGAAAAATTATCTGACTATAAAAATAAAATGAAATTATTAGATACAGAAGATTATTACTATGGTATTGGTGTATCATTTGTTCCACATGGTGGTGGTTTTACAGGTGATGGTGAAGCTGAACATATTAAAGCAAAAGTAAAATTAAAGAAAAATAAAAATAATACTGTAGAAATTTTAATAGCAAATGTTGAAATGGGACAAGGAGCAAAAACAGCATTACCTAAAATCGTTGCATCTGTGATAGATATTAATCTTGAAGATGTAATTTATAATAATCCTGATACAAAATATGTGCCCGATTCAGGACCTACTGTAGCTTCAAGGACTACAATGGTTGTTGGAAGATTATTATATAAAGCTGCAGAAAAAGTTAAAGAAAGATTTAATGAAGAAGAATTTATTATTGAAGAAAATTTCAAAGCACCAGATTATTTAGTTTGGGATCCAGAAACTTTCCAAGGAAATGCATATATGTCTTATTCATGGTCAGGAAATGTTGCAGAAGTTCTAGTTGATAAAATTACTTATGACGTTACAGTTAAGAATATATATGGAGTTTATGATGTTGGATATCCAATTGATATTAAACTTGTTGAAGGACAAATTCATGGCGGAATAATTCAAGGTATGGGTATGGGTATGATGGAAAATATGACTTCCAAAAACGGAAAAATTGAACAGAATAATTTTGAAGCTTATTCTGTACCAACAATAAAAGATATGCCACATATGGAATTTGATTTAGTTATTAACGAATATGATGATGGTCCATATGGAGCTAAAGGAGTTGGAGAATTAACGTTAGTTGGAATTCCGCCTGCAATAGCAAGTGCAATTGAAAATGCAGTTAATAAAGAATTTTTTAAAGTTCCAGTAACACCGGAGTATATTTTGGAGGTGAAAGAATATGCAGATAGAAATCAAATTTAATTTAAATGGAGAAGATGTTTCGATTATGACTGACCCAGTAAGACGACTTCTCGATGTTTTAAGGGAAGACTTTAAACTTACTGGAGTAAAAGAAGGATGTTCTGAAGGAGAATGTGGTGCGTGCGTAGTTTTTGTAAATGATATTTTAGTTAATTCTTGCATGGTGCCAATGGCTAATGTAATTAATAAAAAAGTAATGAGTATAGAAGGGTTTAAACAAACTAAAGAATTTGAAGTAATTGAAAAAGGGTTTTTAGAAGCTGGAGCAGTTCAATGTGGATTCTGTACTCCTGGAATGATAATGGCAACTGAAAATTTACTTAGAAATATTTCTAACCCTAGTGTAGAAGAAATAAAAGAAGGGTTATCCGGAAATATTTGCAGGTGTACTGGTTATCAAACTATTATTGAGGCGGTTCAACTTACAGTAAAAGATGGGGGTGAACTATGGAAGTCAAATCTTACATCCCTATAGATTTAGAAGATTGTTTAGGAGAATTGGGGAATGAAAATTATTGGTTATTTGCAGGTGGAACGGATTTAATGATTAGAAAAAGACAATGGCATGGTGCAAGTCGAAAATTTGTTAGACCAGTAATGTTTATAAATGATTTAAAAGAACTTAATGGAATTGAATCTGATGATGATTATATTTACATTAAAGCTTGTAATTCTTTAGCAGAGGTTTATGAAAATGATGAAGCACCTGAAATTTTAAAAAAAGCGATTGTTTCAATGGCTAATCCAGAAATAAGAAATATGGCTACAATAGGTGGTAATGTAGCAAATGCAGCTAAAGTTGGAGATACATTACCTGTATTATTTTTACTTGATGCAAGGGTAGAATTAAGAAGTAAAAATGAAAAACGAATTAGAAAGATATCTGATTTTATTAAAGGTAAATATCAAACAGATTTAAGAAAAGGCGAACTTCTATATCAGATAATTATTCCCAAAAAAGAATATGATATAAATATGTTTTATAAAGTTGGATCAAGACAAGGTGATACTCTTTCAAAATTATCTGTTTCATGCACTATGAATATTGAAAATAATTTTGTTAATGATTTTAGAGTTGCATTTGGAGCTATTAATAATAAATCAATTAGAGATAGATATATCGAAGAGAAATTAATAAATAAATCTGTTTCGGAGGCAGAAGGTTTAATATATACAGTTCTTAATGGATATCAGGATTTGCTTTATGGAGATAATGATAAACGATCAACTAAAAGGTATAGAGAAGAAACTGCAATTAAGATTTTACACAAATTTTTAAAGGAGGCTTTAAATGAAAAATAATATTAAAACAAATATTTTATATGGTAGTATGTGGGGATTGATTGAAGCTACATTAGGATATGCTTTACATTGGATTTTCTTTCCAATATCAGGAATGATAATGTTTCCAATAGGTGCATATTTTATGAAAAGAGCTGAAAAAGAAAATGATAACAAATCAAGTATTTTATATGTTTCATTAATTGCAGCGCTTATTAAATCAGTGAATTTATTTATGCCAAATCCAATGCTTGTAAAAGCACTTAATCCAGTGTTAATGATTCTTATGCAAGGAATATTGGTATATGTATTATTAAATAAAGAAACAAATATTAATGTTATGAAAATAGTTTCTTCATCTTTTGTTTGGAGAGCAGGTTTTATAATATTATTATTAGTTGAATTTAAGTCAGCAAATGCTGTTTATTATTTAAAAGGTGGAGCATTTAGATTTATTAATTTCATATTTATTGAATCAATGATTAATAGTGCATTAATTTATTTGATTGCTAAATTTGGCATTAAAAAAGAATTCAAATTAAATCCTAATTTTGGGTTTATAGCTTTATTTTTAGCAATTGGCGTACAATTTATATTGTAGGTTGAGAGTATGAGTATAATTAGAGTTCTTAATAAAATAATAGAAAATGGAGAAAAAGCAGTATTAGCTACTGTCGTTGAAAAAGATGGTGAAGGTCCTTTGGAAACTGGTGGAAAATTAATGCTTGATGAAAATTATAAAAGATATGGTACTATTGCTGGTGGCGATTTGGAACTTTTAATCATTGAAAAATGTAAGGAAATTTTTAAAACAAGAAAAAATGAATTAGTTCTTTTCAATTTATCAAGTAGAAGACTTAAAGAAGAAAATGTGCAAGCTGAAATGATATGTGGTGGCACTACAAAAATATTTTTTGAGTATTTTGAACCGAAGGATAATTTATTTATTTTTGGAGGTTCAGGAAACGTTGGAAAAGAAATTTGTAGGAAATCAGAAGGGCTTGATTATAAGCTTCATATAATTGATAAATATAATCCGAATTTTGATTTTGATTATATATATCATGAAGATCATAAAAATATGATTGATTATGAATTTAATAAAAATGACTATATTATTATTGCAACTGGTTCACATAATGTAGATTATGAAATTTTAAAAAATTTAATTAATAAAAATATTGAATTTAAATATCTTGGGATGTTAGCATCTGATAAAAAAATAAATGATTTACTTAAAAAATTAGTAGAAGAAACAGAAAAAAAACCTAAAAAAATATATAGTCCGATTGGACTTAATATTGGTGGAGCAACTCCACCTGAGATAGCAATAGCGATTTTAGCTCAAATACAAACAATAAAATATGACGTAGAGGGTATTAAAAATTTAGGGGTGATAGAATGATAAAAATAATCACGGGTGATAGAGATTCAGGTAAAACTAGCTATTTAAAATATTTAGTAGAAGATTCAAAGTTTTTTAATGGTTTTTTGGAATCAAAAAAATTTGATAAAGATGGTAAATTTGTTGGTTATAATTTAATTGATATTGAAACTGGAGAAAGTTTTGAATTTATTACTACAGATATGACTCGAGAAGGAAGAAAACTTGATAAATTTGTTATTATAGAAGAAGGTATTAGAAAAGGAAAAGAAATAATATTAAAAGGGATTGATAAAAATAAAATTCTTGTTGTAGATGAAGTTGGGCAACTTGAAATTGAAGGCAAATTATTTCATGATGAAATTGTAAAAGCTATTAAATCAGAAATTGAAATGTATGTAACGGTAAGGAAAGAGTTAACAAATGAATTTATTAAAAAATATGATCTTGATTCAAGAGAATATACATTTATTAGGATGGGAGAATAAAGTGAATCTAAAAGAAAAAGTTAAAGAAAGAGCGGATTTTTATAAAGAAGATTTATTTAAATTTTTAAGAGATATGGTAAGAATACCTTCAACTAGTACTAATGAAAAAGAAGTTGTATTAAGGATAAAAGAAGAGATGGAAAAACTTAATTATGATGAGATTAAAATAGATGGTTTCGGAAATATATTAGGTAGAATTGGTAATGGTAAACGTGTAATTGCAATGGATGGACATATTGACACTGTTGATGTAGGCGTATTAGACAATTGGGATTATGATCCGTTTGAAGGAATGGAAAATGATGAAATTATACTTGGAAGAGGTACTTCTGATCAAGAAGGTGGATTTGCAGCAATTGTTTATGCAGGTAAAATTATTAAAGATTTAGGTTTAGCAAAGGATTACACAATTTGGATTACTGGAACTGCTCAAGAAGAAGATTGTGATGGACTTTGTTGGAAATATATATTAGATGAAAAAGTAATTGAACCAGAATTTGTTGTAATTACAGAACCGACAAGTTTAAACGTTTATAGAGGTCATCGTGGAAGAATGGAGATTAAAGTAACAACTAATGGAGTATCAGCTCATGGTTCTGCACCTGAAAGAGGAGATAATGCAATTTACAAAATGGCTCCAATTTTAATAGAACTTGAGAAATTAAATGAAAATTTAAAATATGATGCTTTTTTAGGAAAAGGTACTTTAGTTGTTTCTGAGATTTTTCATACTTCTCCATCAAGGTGTGCAGTTGCGGACAAATGTTATATTTCGATAGATAGAAGACTTACTCAAGGAGAGAATGAAGAAAGCGCATTAAAAGAAATTAGAGATCTTGAAAGTGTAAAAAAAGCAAATGCTAAAGTTGAACTTTATAGATATGAAAGAGAATCATATACAGGATATAAGCCAGATGTTGATAGCTATTTCCCAACTTGGACTATTGATGAAAATCATAATTTATGCAAAGGCGTAGTAAAATCATATGAATATTTATTTGATGAAAAAACAAAATTAGATAAATGGACTTTTTCAACAAATGGAGTATCAATTATGGGAAGATATGGTATTCCTTGTATTGGTTTTGGACCTGGACATGAAGATGAAGCACATGCGCCAAATGAAAAAACATTTAAAGATGAACTTTATAAAGCAATGCAAGTTTATGCATTAATACCTGAATTCGTAAAAAGGGAGGAACAATGAAAACTAAGTTAAAAGGAAGAGATTTTATTACTCTTAGAGACTGGTCAAAAGAGGAAATTGATACTTTACTTGATGTATCTTTTGATTTAAAAAGAAAATTTGCAATAGGTGATTTTACTCCTTATTTGCAATATAAAACAATATTTTTAATGTTTTTTGAGCAATCTACTAGAACAAGAAATTCAATGGAAGCTGGTGTTTTTCAATTAGGTGGACATGCTAATTTCTTAGATACTTCAACAATGCAAGTTTCTCATGGTGAGGTTGCAAAGGATACAGGAACTATTTTATCAAGTTTTGGACATGGTCTGGCATGTAGATATTGCGACTGGGGAAAAGGGAATAAATATATTAATGAAATGGCAAAATATTCTTCAACTCCTGTAATGAATTTACAATGTGATTTATATCACCCTATGCAGGGAATTACTGATTTAATGACTATTAAAGAGTTGAAAAAAGAAACAAAACATTTAAAAGTTTCAATTATTTGGGCATATGCTGAGAGTCATAAAAAGCCGATTAGCGTTCCGTTAACTCAAGCGCTTTTATTTACTAGATATTCAATGGATGTTACACTTGCATATCCAAAAGGCTTTGAAATGCCAGATTGGGTAATTGAAGAGGCAAGAAAAAATGCTGACGATAGTAATGGTAGTTTTAAAATTTCACATAATATTGAAGAAGCATTTACAGATGCTGATGTAGTAATTCCTAAAAATTGGGGATCATGGTCATCGAAAGAGGAAAATGTAGATATTACTAAATTTAAAGACTGGAAATGCACTGAAAAAATGATGGCTTTAGCAGATGAAGATGTAATATATATGCATGCACTTCCTGCTGATAGAGGAAATGAAGTCGAAGACAGTGTTATTGATGGTAAAGCATCTGTTGTTTATACAGAAGCTGAAAATAGATTACATACTGCAAAAGCAGTAATGGCATTGACATTATAGGGGGAGAATATGAAAAAAGCTACAGTTATTGGTCCAAATTATGAAGAAATGCTTCATCCATGGAAAGTTGATAGAAAAATAAGAGAAAGAGCTTTTAAAATGAAAACAGAAGATCCGCTTCATCCGATTAATCTTTACAATATTAATTGGAGAGACGAGAATGATAAAATTTATTATTTTGTATTACCTCCTGAATTAACAGGTATAAAAGCAAATATTGTTGTAATGTATGCTAATGATTTTCCATCTGGAAGCCATAAAGTAGGTCCAACATATTCGGTACTTATGGAAAAAGCTATTACTGGAGAAGTTGACCCAAATGTTAATAAGTTAATTTGGCCTTCAACAGGTAATTATGGAATTGGTGGAGCATGGGTTAGTTCAAGAATGAAATATGATTCATTAGTAATTTTACCTGAGTTAATGAGTAATGAAAGGTTTGAAGTAATTGAATCTTATGGTGGAAGTGTAATTAGAACACCTGGTTGCGAATCGAATGTTAAGGAAATATATGACAAATCAAAAGAGTTAAAAGCTGAAAATCCTGAAGTTGTAAAAGTACTAAATCAATTTGAGGCATTTGGTAATTATAGATTTCATGAGTATGTAACTGGTAATACTATGGTAGAACTTGTTTCGGAAGAAAATATTGGAAATAACGGAATAGCTGCAGTAGTATTAACTGTTGGTTCTGCAGGTACAATTGCTGCAGGCGATAGAGTGAAAAAATATTTTCCTAATGCAAAAATTGTAGCGGGTGAACCAATACAATGTCCAACTCTTTCTTTAAATGGTTATGGCGGACATGATATTCAAGGAATTGGAGATAAACATGTAACTTGGATTCATAATGTTATGAATAACGATGGTGTTGTTCAGATTGACGATATGGATTGTAAAAAAATGCTTCAAGTATTTACAAATGAAGTTGGAAAAGATTATTTAAAAGAGTTTGTTGATCCTGAATTAATTGATTTTATTTCAGATAAAATGGGAATTTCTACAATTGCAAATATTATTGGCGCTATTAAGACTGCTAAATATTATGATTTAAAAGAAAATGAAAATATTATGGTTGTAGCTACTGACAGTATAGATAGATATAATTCAGTTATGAAAGATATGACAGATGAATTTGGTGAACTTACTCGTGAAATGGCAGTGAGCAGATATGAAAGAATATTTAAATATTTAGAACCATCTTATTTCTTTGAAGGTGATATGGATAATAGAAAAAGATGGCATAACCTGAAATATTATACATGGGTTGAACAACAAGGAAAAACTGTTGAAGAGTTAAATGAGCAAAAATATCAAGATTATTGGTATGAAAAATCAAATGAAGTTGAAAAAATAAATGAACTTGTAACTAAATATAAAGAAGAACATAAAGAGAGTTTAAATGAAATAATGGGGATTTGATAAAATGTATGATATGTCTTTAATAAATGGGCAAGTTTATTTGGATGGTTCTTTTGTTAAAAAAGATATTTATATTGAAAATGATGAAATAGCTAGAATTACAAATAAAAAATTAGAATCGAATAAAATTATCGATTGTTCGAATAAACTCATTTTACCTGGATTAATTGATTCTCATGTTCATTTTGATTTAGATTTAGGTGAATTTAAATCTAGGGATGATTTTCATCAAGGCAGCATGATTGCTGCCTTAGGTGGAGTTACTACTTTTATAGATTTTTTAGATCCAATAAATGATAATGATGAACTTGAAGATAGCTTTAAGAAAAGGATGAGTTTAGCTAAAGAGAGTCTAGTTGATTATTCATTTCATACAACGCTTGGAAATTTTCAGGGAGATGTAAAAAGATTAATAGTTGAGGCTAAAAAAATTGGTCTTCCTTCAATAAAAGTATTTACAACTTATAAGGAATCAAATAGGAAAATTTCGTTTGAAAAATTATTTAAACTAATTGATAAGGAGATTTTAGTATTAATTCATGCTGAAAAAAATGAATTGATTTATGAACCTAAAAATGTATTTGAATATGAAGATTCACGTTCTTCATCGGCAGAATATTTACAGATGCTTGAAATATCAGCGGTAGCTGAAATTAAAGATGCTAAAGTTTATTTTGTACATACTACTTGTGGAAGCACAATTGAAAAATTGAATAAAAATTTCAAAAAAAATTTAGGGAAATATGTTCGTTTTGAAAGCTGCCCACAATATTTTTATTTAGATAAAACATATTATAACAAGGAAAATGCAGAATTATTTTTACTTGCTCCACCATTAAGAACTATAGAAGAAAAAAATTTATTAAAAGAAAACATTGATAATATTTGTGTTCTTTCAACAGATCATTGTTCATTTACTAAAGAAGATAAAAGAAAATATAAAGAAATCTCTAAAATTCCTAAGGGTTTAGGTTCGATAGAATTTTCATTTTCGTTGATGTATAATTTATTTGGTGAAAAAATTATTGATAAATTCACTAAAAATCCAGCAAAATTATTTGGGCTTTATCCAAATAAAGGCGCGATTGAACTATATACTGATGCTGATTTAATTGTGTTTGATCCAAATAAAGAGTTTGTTGTAGATTCAGGACATTCCAATTCAGACTATAGTGCATATGGAGGAATAAAATTAAAAGGGAAAGTTGAAAAAACAATTTTACGTGGTGAATTGATAGTAGATAATTATGAGTATATTGGAAATTCAAAAGGAAAATTCATAAGGAGAAAATATGAAGGCGATAAAGAATGTTAAAATATATGATTATGATGATTACATTGAAAACGGATATGTGATTTACAAGGAAAATATTATTGAAATAGGTAAAATGGAACATTTTAAATTTGACGGTCAAGTTATTGATGGCAAAGGGAAGTTGATTTTACCTGGGCTTGTAAATGGTCATACACATATTTATTCTACGCTTTTTAGAGGATTATCATTAAATTTTAAACCTAAAACATTTAAAGATATTTTAGAGATGCTATGGTGGAAATTTGATAAGGAATTGACTGAGGATGAAATATATTATAGTTCGTTAGTTTATGGAATTGAAAGTTTAAAAAATGGTGTTACAACATTAATAGATCATCATGCAAGTGGTGAGATTGAAAATTCACTTAAAACTATAAAAAAAGCAATTGTTGATGAATTAAAAATGAGAATAATTTTAGCATTTGAAACTTCAGATAGATTTGATATAGAAAAATGTATTAATGAAAATAATTTGTTTTTAAAAGAGAAAAATGAGTTTTTTACTGGTATGTTTGGAATGCATGCATCAATGAGCTTATCTGATGAAAGCTTAAAAAAAATCAGTAAAAACATTTCTGATTTTCCAATTCATGTTCATGTTGCTGAAAGTGACGAGGATGAATTGGACTCTATTAATAAACATTCTAAATCAATAATAAAAAGATTTGATGATTTTAAGTTAATTAATAAAAATTCAATTTTAGCACATTGTGTTCATATTAATAAAGATGAATCGGAAATTTTAAAAGAAAAAGATGTTTTTATTGCACTTAATCCATCTTCAAATCTTAATAATAATGTTGGAATATTCAATTATGAGTTATTAAAAGATTTAAAAATAATAGTTGGGACTGATGGTTTAGGTTCAAATGTTGCTAAAGAAATGTATAATTTGAATTTAATGATTAAAAAAAGTATAGATTCACCCGTAGGGATTAGTAATGAAGAACTGATAGCATTTATTAATAATTCGTACGAACTAGTTAATAGAATGCTTAATATTAAAATAGGAAAAATTAGAAAAAATTATAAAGCTGATTTTATATTGGTTGATTATAATAATCCAACACCTATGAATAAAGAAAATGCATTTAATCATGTGTTTTATGGAGTTTTCGAAAATTTAAGACCTGAAAAAGTTTTTATAAATGGAAAGGAAGTCCTTTCTAATTATAAAGTAAATAAACAAGAAGAAATATTTAAGAAATCCGAGGAAGTAGCTAAAAAATTGTTTTTAAAATTTGGAGATGATTAAAATGAAACTTGAAACTAAGTTATTAAATTTCAAATTAAAATCACCTTTAATGGCAGCAAGTGGACCATTAACTTCGACAAGTGAAAATATTTTGTTTTTTAATGAAATTAACGCAGGTGCACTTGTAACTAAAACTATTTCATCAGTAGGTGCTGATGTTAAAAAACCATGTATTTATGCTGAAAAGGATATGGTTTATAATTCTGAATTATGGAGTGAAGATCCACCTGAAAAATGGATTAATGAGTTTTTACCTGAAATTGTTAAAAAGAAAGATAAACCTTTAATTGTCTCAGTTGGTTACAATATTGATGATTTTAATAATTTAATACCGAAACTTGATAAATTTGCAGATATGTTTGAGATATCAACTCACTATATTAAATCAGATTTAGGTGAAGTTGTTAAAACAATAAGAAAGAATACTGATAAACCAATATTTATGAAATTATCGCCACATATTCAAGATTATATAGGTTTTACTAAAACAATTTTAGATGCAGGTGCTACTGGTGTAGTTGCAATAAATTCAGTTGGTCCTGGAATAAAAATAGATCTTATGAATAGAAGATTGCAACTTGGAAATGAGGATGGACAAGTATGGGTCTCAGGACCTGCAATAAAACCATATGCTCTTCAAAGAGTTAGAGATTTAAGAAATAATTTTAAAGATATTCCTATTATTTCAGCTGGTGGAGTAAATAATGCAACTGATGTATTAGAATTTTTATTAGCTGGTGCTGATTCAGTTCAAATGCTTTCAAGTGCATTAATTAACGGTAAAAGTTTATATAAGAAAATACTTGGCGATTTACCATTAGTTTTAGAAAAATATAATTTTAATTCAATTGAAGAGGTAAAAAATGCAAAACTCCTTGAAAGGAATGAAGAAGATAATGACTATCCGACTATTGATTTTGATAAATGTAAAATGTGTTTAAGATGTGTTGATGTTTGCCCTGTATTTGCATGGGAATATAATGATGGACAACTTAAATTAAATAATGAAAAATGCATTAAATGTGGAACTTGCGAGTCAAGATGTCCTGTTTTTGCAATTAGTGGGGTGCTTTATGAAATATAAATTAAAATGTATCACATGTGAAAAAATATATGAACCCAAAGAAGATTTTTATTTTTGTCCTGAATGTGGTGAACGCTTTGGGACTTTAGAAGTGATTTATGATTATGATAATCTAAATATTAAAAAGGAAGATTTCTCTAAAGAAAAAGGAATGTTTCAATTTGAGAAACTTTTACCTGTAAGTAGTCATACAAGATTCGATGAATATATTGGTGCAACACCTTTAATTGAGTTTAATGATTTACTTGGAATTAATAAAGTGTTAATTAAATATGATGGAACAAATTTTAGTGCTTCTTATAAGGATCGAGCAAGCATAATTGCAATTAATAAAGCTATTGAAGAAAAGAAAGATACAATATTTTGTGCATCAACTGGAAATGCAGCTACTTCTTTAGCAATGTTAAGTGCAAGTACAAATCTTAAAACATATATTTTTGTACCTAATACAATTCCAATTGGTAAAAGATTACAACTTGAAGTATCAGGAGCTACAATTTTAGCAATTGAAGGTAATTATGATCAAGCTTTTGATTTATCAATGGAGATTGGGCTTAAAAAAGGATGGTATTTAAGAAATTCTGCAATTAATCCGTATTTACTTGAAGGTAAAAAAACTGGAGCTTTTGAAGTAATAGTGCAAAACAATTACGAAGATATTGATTATTTATTTGTAAGTGTTGGTGATGGAACAGTAGTTAGTGCATTATATAAAGGTTTTTATGAATTTAAAAAATTAAAATTAATATCAAAAATTCCTAAAATAATTGGAGTTCAATCTGAAGGACTTGACGCGGTCAAAAGAACTTTTGAACAAGGTGCGCCTTATGCTCCAGTCGATATTGAAGGAACAACAATTGCAGATTCAATAGCTGTAGGAATGCCAAGAGATGTTATTAAAGCGTGTAAATATGTTGAAGCTTCAAACGGGAAGTTTATTACTGTAAGTGATATAAAAATTAAGGAAGCTATTTTTGAACTTGGAAAATCAACCGGGATTTTTGCAGAGCCTGCAGGAGCAATAACATATGGTGGATTTAAGAAAATGGTTGAACTTAATGAAATAAATAAAAACGATAAAGTATGTTTAGTTATTACTGGAAACGGACTTAAAGATCCTGATGTTTTAAAAAATGATATTGAAAATGGATTTATTGAAATTGATGAAGTTAGGAGGAGATTTAAATGATTATAAAAGATTATATTTTACCTAACTCTCTAAGTGAAGCATATGAGCTATTAAAAAACAATAAAAAAGCAGTAATAATTGCAGGTGGTGCGTATTTAAGACTTCAAAAAAGAGAAGTTTCTTTAGCAATAGATCTTGAAAATCTTGGATTAGATTATATTATTGAAGAAAATAAATTATTAAAAATAGGAGCGATGACAAAACTTCGAGAGATAGAAACAAACGAATATGCAATAAACGAATTAAATGGAATGCTTTCAAATATGGTAAAACAAATCGGTGGAGTACAATTAAGAAATATTGTGACTATTGGCGGAAGTGTTTGTGGGAAATATAATTTTTCTGATATATTACCTTCTTTAATTGCACTTAATGCTTCATTAAAATTTTATAAAGCGGGTATAATGAATATTTGTGAATTTATGGAAAATGATTTAAAGAGTGATATTCTTTTAGAGATTATTATAGATTTAAATCAAAATGGTATGGTTAAATATTTTAAAAGTACTTATAAGGAATATTCGTTAATTAATGTAGCAATTGCAAGAAATAAAAATGGATTTAATATTGCTGTTGGTGCTAGACCGGGGAAAGCAAAACTTGCTAAACTTTCTAGTAAAATTCTTACTACTGAAAAAGATATAGATAAAGCATGTGAAATACTTTTAGATGAATTATCATTTAAAACAGATTTTAGAGCAAGTGATAAATATAGAAAAGCTTTAACAAAAACACTTTTATTAGAAGCTTATAAGGAGTTGGTTTAAATGATTCCTATTGTATTAAATGTTAATGATGTAAATTATGAAATTATGGTAAATCCGGGGGAAATGCTTCTTGATACGTTGAGAAAAATTGGATTTACTAGCGTAAAAAAGAGCTGCGACACTGGAGCTTGTGGTATTTGCAGTGTGCTTGTTGATGGGAAAGTGATTCCATCATGTTCGTATTTTACTATGAAAATTCAAAATAAAAAAGTTATAACAATTGATGGAGTTGAAGAAAAAGCAAGAGAAATCGGGCAATTTTTATTAGACGAAGGCGTTGATCAATGTGGATTTTGTACACCTGGTTTAATAATGAGCATAATTGCAATGGAAAATGAATTAAATGAATTTACTGAAAAGAATATAAAACATTATTTAGTTGGCAATATTTGTAGATGTAGCGGATATGAAGGACAAATTAGAGCAATTAAAAATTATTTGGAGGTGAGTTAAATGTCAGTAAATATGAATATTCCAAAAGTTGATGGAATTGGATTAGTGACAGGAAAACCTGCTTACACAAATGATTTAGCTTCAAAAGATTCTCTTATTGTAAAAGTGCTTAGAAGTCCTTATGCATATGCAAAAATTCGAAATATTAATACTTTAGCAGCATCTAAAGTGAATGGCGTTGAATTGATATTAACGCATAAGAATGTTCCTGATAAAGTATATACAAGAGCGGGACAAAGTGCACCAGAGCCATCGCCTTATGATAAAAAAATACTTGATGAATATGTAAGGTATATTGGAGATGAGGTTGCTGTTGTTGCAGGAATAAATGAAGAAGCTGTAGATAAAGCAATAAATAAAATAAAAGTTGATTATGAAGTGTTTGAACCTGTAATTGATTATGAAAAAGCAATAGGTAATAATGTAAAAGTTCATGATCCTGATTGTGGGACTGTAAGATTTGATATTGGAAGAGATGCAAGTAAAAATATTGCAGCAAGTTATCATATGGAAATAGGAGATGTTGAAGAAGAATTTAAGAAATCTGATTACTATTATGAAGATGTCTATTATACTCAAGCCCAAGCTCATCTTGCAATGGAACCACATACTGCGTATGCATATTTAGACTTGCAAGATAGACTAAATATTGTTACATCAACTCAGACTCCATTTCATGTTAGAAGAATAATTGGTCAAACTTTAGATATGCCTTTAAGCAAAATTAGAGTTTTTAAACCTAGAATTGGTGGAGGATATGGTGGAAAACAATTTATTCATGGAGAATTTTTTGTTAGTCTTGTTACTTTAAGAACAAAAAAACCATGTAAATTAGTATATTCAAGAAAAGATGTTTTTTCTGCAAGTAATACTAGACATCCAATGAGAATAAAATTAAGAATTGGAGCAATGAAATCTGGAATGATAAATTCATTAGAAATGAAAATTCTTTCTAATACAGGTGCATACGGAGAACATTCGCTAACAGTTTTAATGGTTGCAGGATCTAAAACATTACCACTATATAATAAAGTTGATGCAGTTAAATTCTCTGGTGATGTTGTATATACAAATACAACACCGGCAGGTGCTTATAGAGGTTATGGTGCAATTCAAGGTAATTTTGCACTTGAATCTGCAATTGATGAAATGGCAAAACTTGTTAATATGGACCCAATTGAATTTAGAAGAATTAATATGATGAAAGAAGGAGAAACATCTAAAATTTTCGAGGTGATGGGTGAAGGTACAGAAGGAACAGCACAAATCATTAAATCTTGTAAATTAGAAGAATGTATAGATGAAGTTAAAAGAAAAATTAATTGGAATGAACTTTATCCTAGAAAAGAAATAGATGAAAATACTGTGAGAAGTGTTGGTTTAGCTATTGCAATGCAAGGATCAGGGATACCTTATGTTGATATGGGTTCTGCAATTCTTAAATTAAATGATGATGGTTTCTTTAATTTATTAGTAGGAGCAACTGATTTAGGAACAGGATCAGATACTGTTTTAGCTCAAATTGCTGCAGAAGTTCTAGAAATTGATACTAGCAAAATAATCGTTTATTCATCAGATACAGATTTAACGCCTTATGATGTTGGAGCATATGCTTCATCAACTACTTATGTATCAGGAAATAGTGTTTATTTAACTGCTAAAAAAATGGTTGAAATTATGAAAGATAGAGCTAAAACTATTTTAGAAACTGAAGAGGTTCAGTATTCAAAAGGAGTTTTTAAATCAAAAGATAAAGAAATTACTTTAGCTGATTTTTCAAATGAAATGTACTATGGCGAGGATATGAAACAGTTAGTTGCTTCTGAATCATATTATGGTGTTAAATCACCACCTCCATATATGGCATGTGCTTGTGAAGTTGAAATAAATAAAAATACTGGAAAATTAAAAGTATTAAGATGTGTAGCAAGTGTAGATTGTGGAGTTACATTAAATCCTAATTTAGCAAGAATTCAAGTTGAAGGAGCATTAGTTCAAGGCTTAGGAATGACTTTATTTGAACATGCTGATAGAAGTGAAAAAGGGACTCTTTATAATAATACATTTTTAACATATGGAGCGCCAACAAAAATGGAAATTGGAAAACTTGATGTAAGTTTTGTAGAAAGTTATGAACCATCAGGACCTTTTGGATCAAAATCTGTAGGTGAAATAGGTATAGATACTCCTCCAGCTGTTATTTCAAATGCAATTAAAAATGCATTAGGAGTTAGAATGAAAGAACTTCCGATTACACCTGAAAAAATTTGGGAAGCTATAAATAATAAATAATAGTAAAAAATATCTAATCATTTTTGATTAGATATTTTCATTTTCATTTAAAATTTTAATAAATGTATCTGCTATTAATGGATCAAAATGTGTGTTTTTACATTTGATTATTTCTTTTTTAGCTTCTTCTTTTGTCATGGAAATTCTATATGGTCTTTCTGCTGTCATTGCACTATAAGAGTCAACAACTGTAATAATTCTTGAAAAAAGCGGTATTTCTTCACCTGAAATACCATTTGGATAACCTGTTCCATCATATTTTTCATGATGATAAAGAATATAATTTGAAATACTAGATAAATATTTTAAATCTTTTGTTGCTTCATATCCTATTATAGGGTGTTCTTTGATTTTACTAAATTCCGAATCAGTTAAACGACTTTTTTTATTTAAAATTTCTACCGGAATTAAAGTTTTACCAATATCATGTAAAAGACTTGAAACAAACAATGTTTCTAAATCACTATGGCTTAACCCTAAATTTTTTCCGACAAGTATTGCTAAACCTGCTACTTCTTCAGAGTGTCCTTTAGTATATTTATCATGTATTTGTAATAAATTAGTAAGTGAATATGCGATATCTGTATTAAGCGATTTTTTTAGGTTATAGAGTTCATCATTTTGATAATAAAGTTTCACAATATTTCTAAAAGCTTCAATTTTAGTTTTGGATAATTCAGAAAAATTTAAAGGACTTGTAGATTTAATATCGAAAGCAATTCCAATTGCTTTATTTTCATCAATTGCTGTCTGAAAAATTAAAGTTGAACTTACAGGTTTTGTTGCTTTTTTAAATGCAATAATATTTTCAGGTATGATTTCATGTGCTAAATATTTTTTTTGAATATTGTTGATAATCGAAATTTTATTATCAGGTAATTCAAAATAATTTGCATCGTAAGAATATAATTTTAATATTTCTATATTATGTCCAATTGCATCAATATAGTTTACTTTATTATCTTGAATAATATATATACTTCCAAAATCAGCTTCGTTTATTAAATCGTAAAAAAGACGAAAAGTAGATTTTAAGAAATTATATTCACTATTAAAACTGGAAATATTTGATTCCAGCGAAAAATTAAGAATTTTAGAATAAGTTGCTGATATTTCTAGAAAATCTTTATTTCGATTTGATATTTCTTTTTTTAGTTCGTTCTGATAATTAATAATATTTTTTTCGTTTTCAAGTATTTTAATAAATGAATCATAATAATTTGAATTTATTAAATAGGAAATATAAAAAATTGAAATATATGTCATTGAATAATGAATAAAATTATCTTTTGAAAAAAAATATAGATTTATTATAAGAAAGAAAAAATTTAATAAATAAAAATAATTTTTTATTTTTTTCGAAAATATAATAATTATTGATAATGAAATTACAATTACGATAAGTGGAGTATGAGTCATAATCCTTTCCGGATAAAAATTTGTTCTTAAGATTCCCCATATTAATAAAGTGCCTGCATATATCATTGGTAAATGATTATTTGTTTTATAGAAACGAAGAAGAAGCTGAAATATAAGTAAAATTATTATTAATGAAAATTGCATTATTTTTATTTCAATATTATCATTAATAATAATTGACAATAAAAACATAAGCATCGATATAAGTAAAATATAATTTTTAAATGAATGAATTTTAATTAAGTTGTTTTTATTGAGCTTATTTTGAGTATTGATGATACCACCTCGCATTTATTTCGTTCCTTATTTACAGTTATTGGTAAATGCAAATAATTTAATTGTGTATTATAGTGTTTGGTGCAATTTTTATTAATTCCATATTAATCTTTTCATTTTATATAGATACCCCAAATTAATGTAAATAATAATAAAGTTTGTTAGATCTCAATTCTGCTTATTATTAGATCCATCAAAAGCAATTGAATTAACAATATAGAGATATTACTTAAAAAAATTGAAATAAAAATGATTATTTGTAAATCGAAATTTATTATATTATTTACTAAACTGGCAATTATAACTCCTATTAGAGAAGGAATGGCTATTAGGAAAAGCTGAAATATTTTAATTATTGGCAGCATTAATGTGAAATCGACTTCTTTCCTGAAAATAGATCTTATTAAAATATTTGAAAATTTAATTACTATATATATTGAGTTAAACATTATAAACATTAAAAAGTATGCAAGAATATTTTTAAAATCTACTATTGAAGGAACAATGAATAAAATTAAACTATTTAGAATCATTCGTTCAACAGGTAATTGATTAACTGAAATAATTTTTTTAATATTGCTATCGGGAATTAAATAGAAAAATGGCATATCTAGTTCTTCTTGTCCGTTTGTGTTAATTGAAAAAAGAGTATAAATATATAAAATAATAATTGTTAAATAAGTAAAAAATGTAATGAGACTATAATCATAAAACTTAATGTTTCTTATAATAATTGCTCCTATACCTAATATGAAAAATCCAAGTGTTTCAATTCCAAAAAGATAGTGAAAATCATTTCTATAAGAAATTAATTTGTTTTTAAAGTGAAAAGCTTTGCTACCATAATAGTTTTTCTTAAGTGAAATTTTTTTATTTTTATTGAAATTTATTTTTAATTTAAATTTGCTTTTCCCTCTTTTTTTATTTTCAATATATTTTGATTTGTTTTCAGTTGAAGAAAGCATATCTTCAAAGTAATTAGAAGCAGTTTTCAATATATATAGATTTATAATTAAAATAAATGATAATTGTAAAAATATAAATATAAATAAATTTGAGCTTATCTTAAACATACTCATAAATATACCGCGTGACCACCCGATTAAAGGAATAAAATTCATTAAATCAGATTGAATACCTTTTATAATTGATTTTTCTATTATCATTGGAATAGTGATAGGAAGTATTAAGAATAACAAAAGAATGAGTATTATAGCTTTTAAATTATATTTCTTTCCAAGCTTTGAAGCGATAAAACAGATTGGTTCAAGTGAAAATATGAAAAGAGCATATCCCATAACTCCTAATAATATTTCAGGGAAAAGAATTCCTGATGATATTAAAGACGGAGATAAAAAAATAAACATAAATAAAGCTGCTAACAATTGCTTCCAGCTTGTTTTAAATATAGAATATAATAATATAGTTTTTGGTGAAATTGGAGCTGTAAATAAAAAATTCACATCAGCCATATTAAAATAACTTGTTCTTTCAAAATAGACATTAGTTATGCTGATAATAAGTAAAACGCTTAATATAGCAAATGATAAGTTTTTAAAATAATTAATAGAGTAATAATTTGTTTCACTTTGTGAATTTAACATAAAAATAAACCATAAAATATAAAAGAGAATAGGAAGCATTTTTTTCTTATTTTCTTTAAATTCACGGAAATAATTTTTTATTTGATTAATATCTTTATTAATTAATATTTTTAATTCATTCATCATTCAGTCGCCTCTAAAAATAAATCTTCCAAAGTAATTTTTTTGGCGCCTTTTAACTCTTCAATACTTCCTCTAGTTATTATTTTGCCATCTTTCATGATTAAGATTGTATCGCAAATTTTTTCAATTGAATCAAGTAAATGAGTTGAAATGAAAACTGATTTACCTTTGTTTTTTAAATATAAGAAAATATTTTTTGTTTCTTTTATAGCTTTTGGATCTAAGCCAATCATTGGTTCATCAAAAAAAAATATTTCTGGATCAATAATTAAGTTACAAATTATTGAAACTTTTTGTTGCATTCCCTTTGAAAGATCGGAAGCAAGTTTATTTTTCTTATCAAGCATGTCATATTTTTCTAGATATTTAATTGCTTGATTTTCGTAATTTTCTATTTTATATGCTTGTGCAATAAATTCAATATGTTCCCAAACTGATAAATTATCATATAATTTTGGAAATTCTGGAATATATGCAAAATCTTTTTTAGCATCTATTGAATCATTTATTTTCCCATTAATTAAGATAGTGCCGCTTGTAATTCTCAACAATCCAACAATAGATTTTATTGTTGTAGATTTTCCCGCACCATTTGGGCCAATTAAACCTACTATTTCACCTTTATTAATTTGAAATGAGACATTGTCAACTGCTGTAAAATTTTTATATTTTTTTGTTAAATTAGTTACTTTAAGCATAAAATCACTCCTTTTGAAAATATCTGTTTAAGTAATTGTATCATTTTTATTTAATAGTAACAATTTAAATTGAGTTTAAGCGGCTATAAAATGTAAAGTTATTTGTAATAATAAATCCAATGACGCTTCATATTATGTGGGAGCAAATAATGTTATTTTTCCTTGTAAATCGGATATATTTCATTTCATTTTATTTTTTTAGTAGAGAATACTTGTGCCTTTAGATATGGATAAATCTATATCCCATATCCAAAGGAACATTCCTTTTAATAAGTCTCATTTTCTGTATAAATAGAAGTTAAAAAGTCTTGACTTTGTTTTTAAGACGGATTACAATTTAATATATTAAAACGTCCGTACGAATTAATAAATTGTAATTAATTTTTAGAACAAATGTATGCCATTAATAAAATTGTTAATGAAATACAGATAAGAAATGAAAGATTACATGTTTGATATTATTATTTATTCAATGGGAGAATTGTTTTATTGCAGCAATAACAACTTATTTTTCGTTACAACAAGTACTAATGTTAATGATGGAAATTCTCTTTAAAATATATTGATAGGACCGAGGTAGAGGATATGTTTGTTGGGTTTAAGAAAATGATAAAAACAGATATTAATTAAGTACTTTTTTATAGTATATTTATTTAAAAGTTATAAAGTTAGAATAAATGAGTTTGTATTTAAAAATTTGGCAGGAGATGATAATTATAAATTCTAGTGTTAAAGTTAGTCAATCAGAGAAAATATTGAATGCAGCTTTTAAGTGTATATCTGAAAAAGGATATGCAAATGTTTCATTGCGCGATATAGCTAAGGAAGCTGATGTGGTTTTAAGTCAATTAAATTATTATTATAAAAATAAAGAAGGCCTTTTTACTGAGGTAATTAAAGTTATGGGTAAAAAATATTTATTAGAGTTTGAACAATGTTTAAAAGGAGGGGAAACTACTAAAGAAAAGACATCAGTTTTCATTGAGTTTTTTAAGGATATGATAAAGAATAAAACTGAACTTTTGAGATTACTATATGATTTTATTAGTTTGGCTTTGTGGTCATCTTCTGCAAAAAAAATATTAGGTGATTTATTAAAAGACTTATCAGTTATTATAGAAAATAATATTATTGATGATGTTTATTTTGATAATTTGATTAAAGAATACAATATAAATTCTTTAGCTAGATTAATATTGGGGATATTACTTGGAACATCATTGCAAGCAATATTAGAACCAAATGAGGATAGTATATTAGAATCATTAAATATTATTCAAGGAG
>JAMOQG010000003.1 GCA_027064135.1 Peptostreptococcaceae bacterium
CTATTAGCAAAATTTTAAATGTAGAACAACCTTATCCTGGTCATCTTTATTGGCCAGAGATAGATGTAGATTTAAGTATAGATATAATAGAACATCCTGAAAGATTTATATTAAAAGCAGAAAATATCAACGCCTAACAAGTCGGTTCAGCGGACTCGCTACCCGCTCGCCGCTGACCTCTAACGTTAGCCACAATAAGGAGAAAAGAATGCCCTCTTTAGATTTTTCTAAAGAAAAGAAAGCGTTTAGAGATTTTTATGATCAAAATTATGAACTATTTAAAGATGCTGCATCATCTTTTGCTACTTTATTACTATTGCTTCTTACAGATAATGATGACTTTGAAACCCCAAATGTCATTTATAGAGTTAAAGATCGAGAAGAATGTATTAAAAAATTTGAGCGCAAGTATTTAAAACGATTAGAAGAAGAGAGAAAAGAGTATGAAATAAAAGATTATATTACTGATATAATAGGGCTACGAGTAATTTGTTATTATGAAACAGATATAGATGCAATTTATAAAATTTTGTCAGATAATTTAAGGGTTATTGATTTAACAAATAAAATCGAAAAATTAGAAGAAAAAGATGATGTCTTTGGATATAAGGCACTGCATCTTAATTTAGCACTTGATGATGAAAGAAAAAAACTACCCGAATATAAGAGATTTTCAGACTTAAATTTCGAGGTTCAAATTAGAACAATAGTACAAGACGCATGGAGTGTTCTTGATCACAAAATAAAATACAAAAAGAATATTCCACATCAATTAAAAAGAAGAATTAATAGAATGGCTGCTCTTTTTGAATTAGCTGATCAAGAGTTCATAAATATCAAGAATGAAACTATTAAATTTGAAGAGGAAATAAAACAACAGAAAAGCTCATCAATGACTATAAGTTCCTCAAGGAATATTCATGTACCAACACCATTAGATGCATTTACTTTCCTTAAAATAGCTCAAGACAAATTCCCTGATTACGAGTTCTATGGTTATAAAATTGACGGTTTTGTAGATGAACTGAAAGAAGTCGATCCCAATATTACAGAAGATATTTTAAGAAAAGCATTAGATAATGCTTCAGAGATTCTTGAGGACTATAAACTATATCAATACAATACATTCTATAATCACCTTAACCCATATACAATTTTTCGACATGCCTTGTATTTAATGGATAAAGAAAAATACAAAGGTTTGCTGTTTGAAATGCAAAGGAAAAATTTTGATGAATGGCTAACAAAGCGCTCCACCTGACCGCTATTCCGCTGGCGCTCCATAGCGGCAGGTGAGCTTGGTCGTTCGGCTAAATTTCAGTAGGAGTATATAATGGCGTCAATGACTAGACATGAAAGAGCATTATATTATGCGCAAAGACTAAAATCATCTCAAGATATTTTTAAAGAAGCAGCAAAAATAAAAAAAGAAATAGACAGTCTTATTTGGTCTAAAGATAAGACTCCGTTACCTCTTAAAGAAAAATTAGCAATATTAAATGAAGTAAAGCGAATAATTATACATGGAGAACGGTCGAAAGAAGGATTACTGCTAATCGAGGCTGGTGATAATTCTGGTATTCTCGATGTAATTGATTCTATAGAAAATGAACTTAAGCAGGGAACTTAACATATGGAAAAATACGCTATATTAATTTCAGGATTAAGTCTTATAGTGTCTGTCATCTCTTTAATTTTTTCGATATTGTCGAAAAGAAAAGCGAGTGCATTGGCTCGTGAGAATACAAAACTAGCAAATGGTATGTTAGAGCTTGAAGTTCGATCATCTATCTCTGATTCTACATTTAGAGTCAATGAAGTAGCAATGAAGATGAATTCATTAATTGCTAAAAGAAAAGCAAATGAAATTTCGGAAGTCGAATCAATAGAATTAGAGGCACTAAAAAATAATTGGAGAAGTGCTGTCCAAGGAATGTTAAATGCATATGATGAGGCTTGTACTAAATATATTGATGGCAAGGTAGATAAGGAAAGATTTAAGAAAAATTACCATGTTGAGATACGCAATTTATTAGAATCAGCTGCATTAAAGGAATTTTTCGATCCACATACATCAAGATATAAAGCAATACTCAAAGTATATAATGAATGGGAAAACTTAGAGCAGTAATGGAGCCGAACAAGGCGCTTCACCTGACCGCTATTCCGCTGGCGCTACATAGCGGCAGGTGAGCTTGGTCGTTAGGGTAAAAACAAACTTACAGGAGTTTAATAGGGTGAATTTAAAAATAAATTTTGGGACAATTACTAATAGTCAGTGGTGGAAAGAAATGTCATGTACTTTCCATGAACAAATAAAGCAATATAAAAATAGTGGTATTTTGATATTATATAATGCTGATGCTGATGGTTTTGTTTCAACACATTTTCTATGTCGTATATATAATAAAATTGCCAGAAAACAATCACGCTTATTTTTTAAAGCTGTTTGGAATTATGAGTTTAAATTTGAATGGTTAGAAGAATATTTATTTGATAAAAGTATATCACTTGTGATTTGTCTTGATTTGCCAATTATTCAAGAGCCAGAAGTATTACATAGTTTAACACTATCTGGTAAAAAATTTTTAATTTATGATCACCATATAGTACCTCAGAAATATTTACCAATTGAAGGTGTAAGTTACTTCAATTCTAGATTGCTAGATAATGAAAAAAGTAACCATCCTACATCTATCATTTCTGCATTGTTAGCAGATCATGTAGTCAACTTGACTTATAATGAATATCTTATTGCAGCAATTGGCCTTCTAGGTGATCAGTCTCTCCATTTATACCCTGAATATTATTCTTTGCTACAAGAAAAGAGTAGAGACTTGTTTAATTCTGATAATCTATGGAAGTCAAGATTTGGCAAGATTACCTCTCTGATAAATGCATTTTTCAGAGCCAATCCATCAAAAAATCCAAAGGATATTCATTGGGTTTTATTAAATCTTATTCAAAAAGAAGATGATTTTATAAATATTATTGATTCACTAAATAGTAAGTACGGCTTTGAAATAGCACAAAAAATGGTTAATGATGAAGTTAATTATTATATAAATAAACTCTCTAATAGTTATACTGAACAGATAAATAAAGAGTTTATATGTCTTGTTTTGCCAATGAGGACATTTTCTGTAGGGATTATCGCAACAATTCTTGCAAAACGAAATATTGCTCCAATGGTAGCAATCGGATTCAATGCTGACAATACAATTCAATTTGAGATACGAAGAGCTGATAGTGAGAAAAGGAGTATAATTGATATACTAAATATACAAAAAAAATATTTTACTCCATTGACAGCTGGAGGCCATCCAATGGCTGCTGGAGCCTTAGTTAAAAAAGGTGATGAAAATAAGTTTTGTATTAGCTTCACTAAGGCAATGAGAGAGACATTAAAAGGATAAATAATGGTACCAAAGGAAATCCTAAAAAAACTTTATAATTACGCAAATACCCTTATAAATCAGCAGAAATCGAATGGTGCTTGGTATCAAAAAAAACCATCTCTTCAAAGCGTGGTGCTAACATGCCAAATTTCATTGCTACTAGTATTATTTTTTGGAAAAAAAATTAAAAAATCATTAGAAAAGGCTTCATCCTGGTTAACTTCTACTAAAGTTGTAACTAATGAATACTCTTACTGGAGAGCGTTGCCATTAATTGAAATTGGTTGCAACGATACTGAAATCGAAGATGCATTAAATCATGTCAAGCAAAAAATAGTAAGTGGCGTTTTACATCATGAAAATTCGCCTATCAAGGAGTTCTATTGTTCGTGTGTATATAAAGCAAACAAATCATGCAAAGTTGCAAATAACATAACTAGAGAATTAAAAGATATAGTACATAATAATGATATAATAAGAAAATTACCATCTAATAAAATCTCTCATATTCTATCTTATCTATATGCTACTGGTAATATAGAAGAAAAGGAAGTTAGCATGTTACTAGATATAATTATTTCAAAGAGCGAAATATCTGATGGAATGCGTAAATGGACATCGCTTGTATCTACTTCGTACGTTGTTCTTAACTTAATTGAAATACTAAAAGTATGTCAGTGTCAAAAATTACAAAATAAAATTAATAAGTTAGTGGAAGAAGCAGGGAGATATTTAATTAAAAGATGGGCTGATGACAATTTTAAATCACCCCCAACTGCTGGTGGGGATTTTGATGATACAGATTTTTCAAAGATTGTATCAGCAAGGGCGCTAGTTAATATAGCTTTATATAATAATCCAAGATGTTTTGAGAGTATTATAACAGATAGAAGTGATGATTTAAAATTTTTGAATACACTGCTAGTCATGATATTGTTAGGTGTTTTATTAATATCATTAAATAAATATATAATAAAATCATTAAGTTATTTTAATTTTACAGTTAAGGCTTCGTTCTGGAAAACTATTGGAAGATTAGCTGATTTGGTTGGTATTTCTCCTATTATTTATTCAGTAGTTTTATTTGTGAAAGAAATGGTAATCAATAGAGTATTAAAATAAAAATACCCTAACAATGCGCTCAAGCTGACCGCTATTTCGCTGGCGCTCATAGCGGCAGCTTAGCTTTAACGTTATAGTAATGTATTTTTCAGTTCCTTTTAATGGTGATGATAGGTTTCTAGATGAATTAAATAAGTCTAAATTTTTTCCTTATATAAAGGAGATATATTTTGCTGGCGACCCGCTAATTATACCA
>JAMOQG010000004.1 GCA_027064135.1 Peptostreptococcaceae bacterium
TACACTTCCACCCATACCTGCAATTGGATTTACAATCAAACCTATTTTAATCATCATTGCCTCCATTTCATAATATTTAGTTAAACGGATTTTCTAATAGAACAATATTTTTATTATCAGCATCCATTAAAACTTCCATTCCATATGGTAAGATCCATTTCGGATCAGTATGCCCAAAATCAGCATTCATAACAATTGAAATATCCTTTACTTTAAATTCTATTTCAATTATATCTTTAATTATTTGTTTTAATTCATTAACTTCATCTATGGAATAATCTTTTGGTCTTCCAAAAATAATTCCATTAACTTTATTTAATATTCCTTGCGTTCCATAATTTCTTAACATACATCCAACTTGAATTGGTGTAGGTTTTTCTTCTGAAGTTTCAAAAAATAATATTTTATCATTAAAAAACTCTAATTCCGGAAAATATTTTGTTCCTTTTAAAAATTCTAATACTTCAATACATCCACCCCAAAGTTTGCCTTTTACTTTTCCAGATTCATTAAAAAAATCTAAACCAGTGTTTTTTTGAAAACTTTCGCATTCACCAATTGTATCTTTATTATTCCAATCCTTATATCCATTTGTGTAATTATCATATGGAATATATTCATAAGGCACTTTTAAATCAGTTAAAAACTCATTTAAATTATTTTTATATTTTTCATCAATATGATTAAGTTGAGCAAATCCTGCCATTACACTAGGACCATAAAAAGTTGTTAAACCCATTTTATTTAAATATGATAAAAAGGTTGTTGCATCAGAAAATCCCATAATTAATTTTGGATTATTTAAAATTATTTCAATATCAAGAAATTCTAATATTCTAACAGATTCATATCCACCAATTGATGTAATGATTCCATCAATTAAATCATCTTCAAAAGCATCATTAATGTCTTTTGCTCTTAATTCAGGATTTTTATACAGTTCATCAGGACTCATTCTGGCAGTTGGATACTCAATAATTTGGAAATCAAATAACTCTTCCATATTTTTCAATCCTAATTCATAAATATCATTAAATAGATATGGTAAACCATTTGATGGAGATATAATTGCAATTTTTGATTTCTTTTTTAAACTTTTAACTTTTTTCATATCTACCCTCACTATTTCATAATTTTTAACAAAACTTTTTCAATTTTTTTAATATCCTTTTCATTTAAAATATTTTCATAATTTAAAATATATCTAATAAGTTCATCTATGTTCTCAAATATATTTACAGTATTATCTCCCATTTCAATATTCACTTCTAGATCTTTATTACTAAAAAGTACAATTCCTTCAATCCATTTATTAACTCCATTTTCTTTAAGAATAGTTGCTAATTTATAAACGTGTGTTGAAACTTGCTTTATTGGATTATATACTTTTTTTGAATATTCGTTTCCTGCTTTACTTTTCTTTGTTTTCATTAAATATTTATCATCAAATTTTCCAGTAATATTTCCTCGTAAACTTTTTACTTCAACAATAAAAATCCCTGTTACTCCAATAATTATAAAATCTAACTGTGCTTTAAAATCATTATTTTTTAAATTTATATTTTGAAAAACTTTGTAGCCTTGTTTTTTTATAACTTTTAATTTTCTATATACTTTATATTCACCTCGTATACCATATATTTTAATAGTTATTTTTTTATAATAAATTATTGTTAAAATAAAATTAATAACTATAACTATAGGTATAATGAAATTATTCAATTCTACTATTTTATATAATAATTTAAATATATTTAATTTTGGATTAACAAACAATGTTACTGTTAAAACAAATGGCATAGCAAACGTAATAATACAAATAATTTTTTTTACATATAAAAATAATATTTCTACTAATAAGCTTCTGTTTTTCATATTATCTCTCAATTCTTTTTTCAATTTCTTTTTTTAATTTTTCAGGCTCATCTGTCCCAATTTTATAAAGCCTTCCATTATTCATTTCAATTTCAACTGCATCAAGACCAGAAATATTATATAACCAACCTGTTGGAGTCATTCTTATTCCAAGACCATAATACCATTTTGTTCTAATTATTTTACATTTTATAATCTGATTTCTATTAAATTCCTTATGAATTAATCCTATTCCAAATTTAATTTGTACTCCGCTATCATTGACTATTACAGTCAATGTTGAAAATAAGAACAAAATAATAACTACTATTAAAAAACTAAATAATATTGATTTTTCTTTAGTAATCATTACAATAAAACTAAAATATATTGTTAAAATTAAAACAATTCCTATTAAAATATATCCAATTTGTGTATGTTTATATTCATTCATAGTATACCTCCAATAATATCATTCCTAATTCAATTATATATTTTTTTAAAATATTATCAACTTAAAAAAAATACTGCTTTTTCAAGCAGTATCAATTTATCCAAAGAATTTTTTAGAAAGATATTCTAAATATTCACTTGTATGTTCTTCAGTTGTTTTTCTTGCTCTATCACTATCATGATCTTTAATACTATCTGCCATTTCCGAAAGTGAATGTTTAAACCAATTTACATCTTCAATTACATATTTAATATATTGTAGAAATCTAGCAGTTTTAATATTTAATTCTTCTAACATTTCTATTAGAATAATATTACCAGATGCTTCCCTAACTATTTTATGAAATCTTTGATCAGCTTCTATACATTTACTATAATCATCAACAATATGTAAATTATTAAATAAGTCAATGATTTGATAAAGCTCATCAATTTGATTTTTAGTTGCTCTTTTCGCTGCTAATTCAGCTGCTAATGCCTCAAGATTTTTTTTAACTTCATAAGCACATTTTACAGTTTCTAAATTAATTTGTGTTACAAATGTACCTATTCTAGGTTTTAAATCAAGAAGTCCATTTTGGGATAGTTTTAAAATTGCTTCTCTAACAGGAGTTCTACTTACATTAAATTCATCAATCAAATCTTTTTCAACAATTTGATCGCCTGGTTTTAACTCCATATTTATAATGCGTCGTTTTAATTCATTATATATTGCTTCGTTTGCAATTTTTTTCATATTAGTCAACCCAGTATTTTCTCATTTTTTTCCATTTTTTATCTCTATGTTTTTTAATAACTTCAATATCTTCTTCTTTTAAATGTTTGAATCTATTTTGAGCCATTAAATATTTTTCAACAGAAGCAAACTCTTTAGGATTTCTATTAAGTTTAAACTCGCTATTTTCATATTCTGCTAAATACCATAACCCTGAATCAACAGCTTGTTTAGCTAAATCAACAGTCATTTCAGTAGGGTATCCCCAACCAGTTGGACAAGGAGCAAAAACATGAATATATGAAGTACCTTTAGTGTCTTTAGCTTTTTGAACTTTTCTCATAAAATCTTCTAAATATCCAACACTTGCAGTTGCAGCATAAGTAATATCATGAGCTGCTACAATTTCAAACATATTTTTTTTCATTGTAATACTTCCAGGAAGATTCTCTCCAGCTGGAGATGTAGTAGTTTTTGTTCCATATGGAGTTAAACCACTTTTTTGAATTCCTGTATTCATATAAGCTTCATTATCATTACAGAAATAGATAATATCATCATTTCTATCAATTGCACCTGAAAGTGCTTGAAGACCAATATCAGCAGTTCCACCGTCACCAGCAAATCCAACTGTATTTGTATTTTCGATTCCTAAAGCTTTTAATCCAGCTGCCACACCTGAAGCAACAGCTCCAGTAGCTGCAAAAGGTGTAATAATTGCATTAGTAGTAAATGCCATATTTGGATAAATAAAAGATACAGCTGACATACAACCTGCAGGAAGTGCAGCAAACGTTCTATCCCCAAGTACTTTCATAGCAAGTCTTATTGCTAAACTTTCTCCACAACCACCACATGCTTTATGACCATAAAATAATTCTGTATTAGTAATAGTTCTTGCATTTAATTTAGTAGCCATTATACACACCTCACATTCATATATTGAATTCTATCTTGCTTTTCGCCATTTGCAACTTTTAATAATGATTCAAATGCTTCTTTAATATTACCTTTAGTAATGTCCTTACCACCTATTCCTCCAATAAAATTAATTGAAGTAGGTGCATTTTCTAATTGTAATAATGATGAATTTATATTTGTAAAAATTGTTCCTTCGTATCCAAAAGATATATTCTTATCAATTATTCCAACAGCTTTTTTATTATCTAAAACATTATTAATTTTTTCTGAAGGAAATGGTCTTAAATATCTAAGTTTAATAATTCCTACTTTTTTGCCATCTTCTCTCATTTGATCACAAACAATTCTAGCAGTTCCTGTAATTGTACCAGTAGTAACTAAAATTACTTCAGCATCATCACATTTATAAGCTTCTAGCATTCCATTATAATAACGACCAAATTTATCTCCAAATTCTTTATCAACTAATTCAATGATTGTTTCAGAATTAATCATGTCATTATTTTGTTTAATATTAAATTCAAAATTATAATCATTTCCTGCAGAAATACATAAACTTTTAGGATCATCAACTGTCATTACTTGTTCAGTAGTATTTATTTTTGGTAAATATTCATCAACCATTTTTTGATCTGGAATATCAACTAATTCATAAGTATGAGTAAGTACAAACCCATCTAAATTAATCATCATTGGTGTCATTACATCTTTATCTTCAGCAATTCTATATGCTTGAATTA
>JAMOQG010000005.1 GCA_027064135.1 Peptostreptococcaceae bacterium
GTTATTGATGAAAAATTATTTATCAAAATTTCATCTTGATTTTCAGCTTGTATTCCTACCACTCGTCCGGATATTTCAATTCCACTATAAAATTCAATCGCTCTTTTACAGGCTTTTTCAATTGCAATTTCTTTTGCTTTTTCCGGAGTTATGTTTTCAATAGCAATCGATTCCGTAATCTTAAACCAACCGTTACCCAAATCAAGTATTCTTGATTTTGAAATATTATTAGGAAAAGATTGCATTTGTTGGTTTGTAATATTTTGCTTGTTTGAAGAGCAACCAAAAATAACAAATAGCATTAGGAAAATTAAAATGTGTTTCATATTTAACTCATCAATATTTCAAAAGAATTTTATTTTTATTATTTGTATATAATTGCGGATTTTGTTCTCTACCCATTTTTCTTGCTTGAGATGCTACATTTTTTTTAGATATTGTTCCATTTCGCCATATGTTATTTTTTTGTCATTATTTATATCTGCATTTTTATTCAATCCTTTTAGAAAGAAATAAGTAAACAAACCGTGTAATTTTTGAGAATAACTGGAGCTTATTTCACTGCCGGATGAAGCTGTAAAAATATTCAAATTTCGTGGAATTGCATCCTGTTTTATTTCAATACTAACAGGGCGAGCATTTGCCAAAAGTGTTTTATTTTCTCTTGAAAGACCTGAAAAACAAGCATCTAAAATAACGGTTGTGGATTTTGATTTTATTTTGCTCAAATTTTTATACATTTTGTCTATTGAATAGCCTGTTTATGCATAATTCGGGTCAATATCGTTTGGGATTAAATAACCACTTTTATCATTTGTTGAAGCAACTCCGTGACCTGCATAGAAAACATAAATTTCAGAATTTTTATCAGCATTTTTTGCTATCCAACCATTTTCAGAAAATACTTTTTCGAATTCGCCTTTTGTTGCTCTTTCATTATATCTTAAATAAGATATTCTTTCTTTTGAGACCGAAAGTTGAGATGAGATATTCTCGCATTATTTCTGCATCATTATAAGTATTTGTAACTTTAGGTGCATATTGATAATTTTCAATTCCAAAAACTACAGCAATTGCATTTGGCTTTTTGTTTGATGTTTTAAAAGCAAAATCTATGTCGGAAAAATTTATTTCCGGTTCTTTATATTCTGTTCTATAAACATTTATGGATTTATTACATGAATTATTATAAAAATCTACTGCTTTAATTTGAATAACATTTAAACCTAGTTTTAAGACTATTTTTTTTCTGAACCTATTTTGAGAATCTAAATCAATCTTTTTGCCATTTATTTCAACATAACCAATTCCTTCATTATCCGTTGCCTTACCTGATATAGAAAACAATCGTTCCTCTGTTCTGATCGTATTTGAAATTTTTGTTGGTGAAATAATAGTTAATATTGGCTTTGTAGTTTCTGTCTTTATATCAAGATATCAAGACTCTTGGGAATGTAATTATCAAATATGGATAGGTCAATTATTGCATTGTTATCAAACTTTCCCATTCCATTTACATATACTTTTTTAATTGATCTTGGTATAAAAACTTTGAACAAATATTTATATTTATTATTTATACCAAATTCTATATCTGTACCAAATTTGTATCCATCTGTTTTAAATGGTGAATCTAAAGAACCTCCATGTATAATATCGATACGTGCAGTTCTTGTGGCGCCAAAATTGGCAACATTATTCATCAATATTGTAATAATATATTCTTGTGGAGTAATTTTAATTTTATTGAAATCATAGTAAACATCATTATACCTCTTAAGGTGTTTATCAACTCCCATTTCTTTATAAGGTTCTGCAAATAAAATTAGATTACTTAATATTATGAAAATTATGATTGTTAGCTTTTTCATTGTGTTTCCTCCAATTGTGCTGTTTGACTGTTTTTGACCAATTGCATTTATTATTTCCAATTGAATTACTAAACCAAAAATCTTCTAACTTCCTAAGAAATTCTATCGATTTATCAATACCTCCTGTATGCTCTGGTTCAAGTGCAATAGTAATACCTTCTACTCTATAAAAAATCCATTTTATTAAATCCGATTCAATTGAAAAGGTTTTGTTCATTTTACCAGCTTTGATGTACGAATAAAAATCTTTATCATTTGATGTTGAATTTTCAACTGTGAAGAAATCAATATCGATATCAAAAAATAGACTATTAATTTCTTCTTCATTTATACTTTTATAAAGTTCTTTTTCTGTCTTAAATAGCATTATTTTATGTTTTTTCCCTTTAAAATCAATAAGCTCTCTTTCTTCAAAACCATTATCTTGCTTACAAACCACCCAAATATCATTTATTAAATCCAAATAAGCTGCTGAAAGTATATGGTTATCATTTAATAGGTTAAGATGATTCCAAGAATAAAATGAAACTTCTTCTAATTTAGTTAACTCAATTTTAGCTAGTTCAGCTTTCTCTTTATCTTCTGGATAAGCTAGATCTTGATGCCAATCAAAAGTTATTAAGTTTGGTGCTTTTTCGAGTTTAATGTTCCATTTTGCCCAAAAATAGAAAGAAAATCTATGTTCATTAAAAAGTCCTAATTCAATAACTTTATCTATACCTGTAGGATGATCTAATATCTGCTCTACAACATTTGGGGGGGGGTGTGTTATATTCAAACTTCATTTTGTAATCTACCATTTCTTTTACTCCTTTTCACATAATGTTTGGCTTCTGCTCTGCCCATTCTTTTCGGGCAGAGAGAAGCTTGTTACACGAAATTCTACCGATTACTAAAAAATTATCACCCTATTTTATTAAATAACAATTTGAACAATTGTTATTGCTAAATATGAGCACTCAAAATTGAGTGCTCAGTAAAGGTGATTAACATCATTATGCAACCATCAATTGGCCACCTTCATCTGGTCGATCACTATCTGATCTATCATCAGTTTCGGCGGCATAAGTCGATTGTTGTGTGCTTGTTGGAGCACCTGTAGCATAAATTTCTTGTGCAAATCTACTATCAGGTTTCCATTTCCAATCTGAATTCTTTAAGTCTCCTTTGCTATAAGACTCAAGAAACTGTGAAGCGAATACTTTCATAATTGTCTCCTTTTATTTATTTTCTATTAACCACAGCACTATAGAATCTGAAATTTTTAAATTTACCAAATCTTCAATCCATAGCCACTGCCCCATAGAATTTATTTCTAAAAAATACCATTCGTTTTCAGGTGTAATAATAAAATCTAAAGCTCCAAATTCTATTTCAAATTTTTTCATAAAATCACAAACCAAACATTTTATTCTTTCAGGAGGTGTAATAACGCTATATGGAGTATTAGGTATATCATAACGTCTCCAATCTGTTTTTGATATTTCAGATTTTTGCGAATCAATTTTACAAACAAAATGATCTTTCCCAACAACAGTATATCTTACTTCATACATTTTAGGAACATATTTTTGCAACACTATTGGATTTTCTCCAAATTCTTTAAATTTTAATAATGATGTTTTGTTTAATTTATTAACATAAATACCTTTCAAATCGCCTTTTTCATCTTTATAAAAATCTTGATTCATAAGTTTAAGAACAACATCCTTTTCTTTAGAATAAAACTCCAGTATTTTTTGTCTATTATTGCTTATCAATGTCCTAGGCATTTTGAAACCTATATTATGAGCAATTTCCATCTGCAAATATTTATTTTCGGCTTTAAAAGATTTTCTTAATGGATTTAGCCACGGTAGATTTCGCAATGAATTATATAGCCCAATTAATGTTTTGTTCCATTCTCCTTTCCATATTTTAAAATCGGCATCTGTTTTTTCACGTTCTTGTAATGTTAACTCAACAAATGGTCTTCTTACCCAAACGCATTTTATTTGATTAGAAGTAATTGTTTTATCTTTTTGTTTAATTGTCCATATCCCTCCTTCAAAATTTATTGAAGATTTTTTTAAAGATTCTACATCTAAATCGAATCTGAAAAAATCTTCTTTTCTCGATAATAATTTGTTCGTAACAATATCCGCGTGCCTATCAAATTTATCTGATAAAATTAGTATCATTAAACTCTCCTTTTTTTATATTTCTCTTTATTATTATTTTTAAAACACCTTTGTCAGCTCTTTGGTGCGACAATTTATTCGTGTAACATCTATATCCCCGTTCACTTCTAAGGTAGCCATAACCAGCTTAGAGATATTTGTAAAAGGTAGGTAATAAGTTAAAAATGTGTTTTATTATATACCTTATTCCTATATTAGATTTCCAAATTATCCAAAGGATTATTTATCCTTTGCAGTGTTTTTGACGTTACATGCGTGTAAATTTCTGCTGTTTTTATCGTTGGCTTACCATATTCTTTTTGATTAAACAAATCAATATACCCAAGTAAATGATTGTCCCTACTAACCTTAATATTTTTGCTAATCATCATTTCCAAAGAGCCTCCTAAAGTTCTTGGCACAGTATTATATTTTGAAAAAATCTGTCAAATCAAAAAATGATACCGTCTTAAAAAGGTGCCTTTTATCAGGAAAATGTAGAGACGCCCAATTTGGGCGTCTCGATATTACGTCCGCCATTGTATTTATCATCAATTTTATCAATAATAATTTCGTTCCGACCGTAATCAAAATTTTGGAGACGGTTTGTTTTTAGGTAATATTTATTTTGATATTTTTGTTGGTTTACC
>JAMOQG010000006.1 GCA_027064135.1 Peptostreptococcaceae bacterium
TTTGGTTTCGAATGTTGTTGCTCACTCCTCCCGCTTGTTGCCTGGCGCTGATGCGCCGGGTAACAAGCGGGTGTTCAGCCCGCGCCCCCGTTGCCTCGGTAAGCGAAGCGTCCGAGGCAACGACTGACTTCACCGACAGGTTTACCTGTTCGGTGCTAGGTTTTGTTGTGTAAATATATTAATAATTTCATTTTCATATTTAGAAAAATAAAAAACATCATCTAAATTAATATCTAATTCATTGCATATTTCTCTAATATTTTGCATTAATTTCTCTCTTAGTTCTCTGTCATATATTTCAGATGACATACTTTCTATAACAACAACAAGAGACATAAGATAAAGAAATTTTTTATTATCTGTAATATCCATTTTGAAAATACTATTTTGGTTGTTATCTTGAATAAGTGCTTTAAAATCATTTATTTTTGATAAGTACTTTTGTGAGATTATATTCAATTGTTCTATTGCTTTTTCAGGCTTTTTATATTTAAGATTTTTTAAAATACCTATATCTGTAGTTGTCATGTTTATTCCTTCATATTCAAGTTTATTTTTTTGTGGGTTTTCAATTGCTTGTCTCTTGTTAAACCAGTTATATATCATATATTCTAATAAATTATTTGGCATTATATCAAGAGAAACTTTTTTATTTATTTTATAATTAGAAAATAAAATAAATAATTCTTTATAAATTGATTCATTCATGCTAGAAAATGTATGTTTTATGACATTGTTATGATCTATGTTGATATAATCTCCATTATCAACAAAATCATATGATTTTTCAATTTGTATTATTTTATCGAGAGAATTATATTTTATAATATTCTCAACATTTGATAAATGTTTTTCATAAAGATGCAAAGAATCTGTATAATGTGTTTGTATTCCAATTTCACAATTAATAGATTTTGCTATATAAACTTGTAATAAATAAAATACGAATACATTATATGGAACACCTAAATATAAATCATTAGATCTATTTAAAATAGTAATATCAAATTTTTTATTTCTTATTTTTAAATAGATAGTTGTATTGCATGGTATATCTTTTGAATTAATTGTTAAATCATGAGGAGAAAACATGGTTAAAACAACTCTTCTAGAATTGGAGTCATTCTTTAATATTTCTATTGCTTTATTGATTTGATCAAAATGAAAAAACTTTCTTAGTCTAAATCCATATGCTCCATTTAAAGTTTTCCCATCATCAGAAAATCGACTATATGTTGATATAAAATATTCTAATGGTTTTAATTTATTAGACCCTTCTAATATCCAGGAAAATTCTGCAAATGCAAAAAATGGATTAATGTCTCTTTCCTTTAAAAAACAAAGTCTAAAAGTATCATTTTTAATTTGATATACTGTTCGTCCTAAGTCTTTAACTTTTCCAGTTCTGGAATCACTAAATTTTTTTGGACTATAAAAAGCATTTTGTAACATATTAAAATAAAGTTGATTAAAACTATTAGAACTATAAAAATTCATTTTAAAAACTTTTGAAACTTCTTTTCATTTTTTTTCATTTTAGTAAAATATTCTTTTTCTATATCTATGTTAAGTTGATTAGAAATTTTAACCAAGTAAATAAAAATATCAATATATTCTTCTTTTAGTTCATTCTTTTTTTTATTTAAAGTAAAGTCACCTCTTTTTATTTTTTTTACTATATTAGCAAATTCCCCTAATTCTCCTAACAAGCAAACAATTAAATGTTCAAGTGGTTCTAAATTAGAATCATTAATTGTTTCATTGAATTCTATATTACCTTTATATTTATCATCAAACTTTTTTTGATATTCTTTTATTTTTTCAAGAGTCATTTCTAATTTCCATTGTTATATCATCAATAAGTTTTATATACTTTTCTTGCTTCTCATCAATTTGGGGAGAATGAGAGGTTTTTTCTCTTAAATCTTTTATTTCTTTAGAAAGTTCTATTAATTCTTGAAATTTTGATTTTACTAGTAGTTTGTTAATATCTTTATGAATATCATCTTTGCTATAGCTATCATTTAACCAATCAAAAATATATTGAAAAGATTGATATTCAATAACGGTAGATTTTGTCTTTTTTTCTTCTAATAAATCAATAAACTTGGATTTGTTAGTTTTTAATAAACCAAATATTTCATTTGATTTTAATAAGTCAATTTCTGCCCTTTTTAATGGATTGATATTTTCTTTTTTATATGCTCTAAAAGCTAAGATATTTAAATTAACTTTAGAAATTTTAAGAATTTCACTTTTAATTTTTTCAATAATCATTCTTATTTCTTCTACATTAATCCTCAAAAACTTAGATACTTCCAAAGCTCTAAAGTATGTAGTTACATATAACTCATTATCATTTTCAATACTAAATTGTAAGATCATAAAAGATGGTATTGGCTTGTCTCCACTGCCAATAATATCATCCTGGTTTATTAATGAAATAATGGCTCTATTACTTGTGTCTTTTGCATTTAACTCATTAATTACATTTTTAATACCATCTTTATTCTTATGTATATATTCCCCATGGTTCATTTGCAAATTATTTGGACATTTTGGTGCTTGAAATGCTAAAGCATCATCATGTACATCTAAGATTTTATTATCAATTAATGCTATGTCAAAATTAACTTTAATGCTAAAATTTAATTTATAGTTATCATTAATACTTTCCTTTGATAATTTTATAATTTCCTCTAAATTACTAATAGATTGGTACTCATTCATAAAGCTTAATCACCTCTCTTTTGATTATATTATGTATTTCCATAATAGATAAACTGCCATCTACAACTAATAAGTTTTGGTTGTATTCCGCAAAAACTTTTTTATAATTTTTACTTACTTTTTCTAGCTTTTCTTTATTTTCATAGGTATCTCTATGCGCTCTTAATGCTATTCTTTCTAGTGAAATTTCTACAGGGTTATCAATATAAATTGTTAAATCTGGTAATGGAAATTTTTCATTAAGTTTCTTTACAAATTTATACTCTTTATCATTGGTTACGTGATAAACCAAAGATGAAAAAAAATATCTTGTACTAATTGTTGTAATATTTTTCTTATTAAGACTAAATATTCCATCAACTTTATTATATAAATGATCGTGTCTATCTGCAGCAAATAAATATGCCATTTGTTCATCAAATAACTTAGAATCATCTACAAAAGCAACTCTCTTTTTAAAACCTTCTCTTATAAGATTACCGATAGGACCACTTGATGGTTCTGCTGTAGTTACTGCTTTGATATTATTATCTAACAAATAGTCTTTTAACATTTCAGATTGTGTTGAAGTCCCTGAACCATCAATTCCTTCAAATACTATAAATTTACCTAACATATTTTTTTATAACTCCCTCTTGTCCCATCTTCATTTACCTCGTCCTTTATATAAGTATATTCTTCTTTTAACAATACTTCATTGTCTCCAATCTCATAGTATGCTATTAAATTAGAAGCTGCTCGAGTGTCTAATAAAGCAGAAATACTATTAATTTTTATATTGTTAATATCAAATAATTGTCTAGCATGTTGATGTCCATGAAAAATAAAAGAAAAATTATACTGATTAATTAAATGGAAAAAATTATATGAATTTTTAATTGCTGAATTATCATCATCTAAAATATTCAATAAATGATGATGAAATATAATAATTCTTGTCCTACAATTCTCAATAGATTCTTTATGTTCTTGTAATATACTAGATAATTGCTTAATATCTATTTTACCAAATGTATGGTCTAAATGATAAGAAGTATTAATTGATAAAAAACAGATTTCATTTTCTATAAAAATATTTGAAGACTTTTCATTAAAAGTCATCTGATTATCTCTTCTTATCCCATATGAAAATGTGTCAAATTTTTCAAACGATTCACTTGATATATCATGATTACCTGGACAAACAATAAATTTTTCTTTAGAAATATTAGTTTCTTCTAAAATTTTTTTAAAAAAAGTAGCAGCTTCTCTAAAGCCTCCCTCATTACCTGCTGTTGTTATATCCCCTGAAACTAAAATATAAAAATTTTCATCATTTTTTTTACTATCAATAAGTTTAACTAAAGATTTTTGAATTTTATAAGGTTCCTCACTATAAGAACCACTATTAAAATGAAGGTCTGAAATATGTAAAATTTTCATCAAATAATCCCTTAATAAATTAAATAAAATTTTACCATAATATATTTACATTAAAGGCAGTAATCTAATTGTTCATTCAAAGTAATTTATACACAACGGGGGCGCGGGTGAGTGACGACGACATTTGAAAGTTTGGTTTCAGATGTTGTTGCTCACTCCTCCCGCTTGTTGCCTGGCGCTAATGCGCCGGGTAACAAGCGGGTGTTTAGCCCGCGCCCCCGTTGCCTCGGTAAGCGAAGCGTCCGAGGCAACTATTTATTCAACGAACATTATATCCCAAACAACTCCAAATAACAAAATTAAATCCCATAGAAAATGTCTGTTAATTGTTCAA
>JAMOQG010000007.1 GCA_027064135.1 Peptostreptococcaceae bacterium
TTATATTTAAAAGGAGCATTGATAACAGGAATGCCTGGAATTGTGATTCAGATAGTATTAATTCCGGTAATTGCTAAGAAATTTAAAATTAAAAGTATTTAAAATTTAAAAAGAGTAGGTCAATTCCTACTCTTTTTAGTATTAAATATTAATTAAATTATTTTTATAAGTAATATATCTTTGATTTAAGATATTTATTTTTTTATCGATTTCAATTTGAAGATTAGATGCTTTTTCAAAATCTTTTTCATCAAGTGCTTTAATAATTCTAGTTATTAAAGATTTTTTACTTATGCTATCTTTAACAAGTTCATGACGCATTGAATTAACATTTTCCCAATTATCAACATCTAAATCAGTTACATCCTCTAATTTGTGCATTTTTTTATATCTTCTTGCTAAAGTTAAAAGTTTTTCTTTTAGTCTATATCTAATTTCATTTTCCCATTGATTAAGCATGGATAATCTATAGGAATTTATTAAAGTTTCATTAAAAGTATTACCCTGTAATAATATATGCAATTTATCACTTTGTTCAAGATTAAGAAGGTTTTCATATACCGTTGTAGGTGGTAAATTAAATAATTTATTTCTTTCATCCTCTGTAAAATCATTATAAACATCTTTCTCTGTGGAGTATAATCTTGAATTATCTAAATAAAATTTTTCTTTGTTTTCTTCTTTTATAAAATTTTTATGTAATTCATCACATGATTTGTTATTTTTTATTACATATTTTATACCATCTAGCATAGTAAGATACATTGTTGAGATTGCTAGATATGTATTTGTATTTGGATTAGGAGATCTTAATTCAAAACGAGTAGCCATTGGGTTATTAATATCTCTGATTAATCCAATTAATACAGTTCTATTTCTTGAAGGATTTTGTGGAGTATATCCTATTGAAGTAACAGTACAAACGGGTGCTTCAAATCCAGGTTTAAGTCGTTTAAAACCATCTGTAGTTGCAGTAATAAATGGATTCACAATGTCATAATTGTGAGTTAATCCATAAAGTGCTCCCCATCCAAATTGATTTAAATAGTTATTTTTATTATCAGTATGTGCAAATAAATTAACGGTTTTTCCATTTTTTAATTTTAAGGAAATACTAGTATGCGTATGTTCACCATTACCAGCAACACCTTCAATAGGTTTAGCTTTAAAGTTAACTACCAATCCTTGATCTTCAAATGTATCGTTAATAATATTTTTTGCATATAATTCATTATCTGCACTTTGTAAAGAAAAATCATATTTCCAATCGATTTCTAATTGTTCCATAATACCAGAATATATATTTGTTCCAGCTAGCTTTGCTTTAACTCCACCAACTTCTTTGTGTGCCATTTCTGCATTAAATCCCATATTATTTAATGCAAGCAGTGAGTTTTCTGTAGCTGTTCTTACTTGGCCAATTGTTCTTTTCCAATAATGTTCTTTTAATTCTTGCGATGCACTTAATTTTTCTATATCGCTTCTTTGATCTGGTGTTTTAACCCAAAATTCTAATTCGGTTGCTGAAGTTAAAACTACTTTTTCGATTTCATCAATTGAATTAATTGAAATATTATCCAAAGCATTGTCATATTTTAATAATTCAATAATTTCTTCTTTTACATATTCAGTAGTTCTTTTTAAAATTGATCTTGAACCAACAAATTTATTATCATGTCGTAAAAATGATGGAATATCTAAAGTGCCGATTGGATTTCCATTTTCATCTAAATTATTATGATTATAATCAATAAACCATTTTACTGAGCAATCAGGTACAAGATCTACTTTTGCATTGTTTATTTCAGCAATTATTGGTAGAAAAACACTCGATCCATCGGTTTGAATTCCATTTTTAAGAAAATTTTCGAAATCTTCTAGAATAATTTCTTTTGGAATTTTTTCATCGGTTGCACGATTTCCTAAATCAATACCAGCCAATGAAACGAATTTTATTGTATTTGTTTCAGAAATAAAATTTTCAAGTTCTTTTGTGCTTATTTTTTTTGGTTCAATAAAATATTTTAAGTTTGTCATAAATACCTCCAATTATTAAAATTATGGATAATTATACCATATATAAAATAATTGTAAAGCTTAAACCAGATGTTTTTTTGAAAAAACAAGTTAATGTTCGTGTTTTGCTTGCGCGTCGATTGCTGTTTTGAGTAAAATAACGACTATTGGGCCAATAAATACTCCGATAAAGCCAAGTGTTTTTAATCCTGAGTAAATTGAAAAAAGTGTGATTAATGGATATAGTCCTATTTGGTTACTAAAAATTTTAGGTTCAATACTTTGTCTTGTTGTCGTCAAAATAAGATAAATTATTAAAAGAGCTGCCGCATGGAAATAATTTCTTAAAATAAGTTTAAAAATAATCCATGGTATCATTATTATTGCTGTTCCAAAAAAAGGTAGAGCATCTATAAGACTGATAGCAAATGATTTTAAAATGAAATTATCTATTCCAATAATTCCAAGACCTATTGAAGATAAAGCGAAAGTTAAACTCATTAAAATAAGTTGTGCTTTAAGATAACCTAAAAGTACATATGAGACATTATTTTTAATCATAATATAGTAATGATTTGATTTTAATATGTCATGATATTTTTTAATATGATTAAAATAATATTCATTAATAAATAGATAATCTTTTGTAAAGAAAAATGCAGATATTGATGTAACAATAATGAAGACTAAAATTTCTGGAAGTAATGTTATTAGCTTGAAACTTTTTTCAATAATTATCTGTAATTTATCAATTAATGAATTTAAGAAAGTTTGTAATGAATTTTCTATTACAACTTTAATATCCATTTTAAGATTAAAAGGGAAATTGCTTTCTTTAAGTATATTGATATAGTAATAAATCGAGTTTTTAAAAGCGCCGTTATTTATAAAATTTGTTGATATATACATAATAATTGATTTAAATATAAAAAAGATTATAATGCTAATGGTACTTATAAAAAATATTATTAGAATAAATATGAGAACTGATAGTAAATGAGTATGTTTTAATTTGCTTTTTTTGATTATTGGAATGAAAAGTTTTGAAACTAAATATCCTAAATAAAAAGGTAGTATTATAAAAAAACAGTTTTTTAGTAATAAAAAACTTAGAGCAATTAAAAAAATGATTATTATTATAGTGATAATTTTATTAAATATTATATTTCCCATAAAACACCTCTCATATACCTATTATGATATGTATACCCAAAATTATTTAGTATATAGAAAAAAATGTTAAAACTTGTCAATTATAAAAAAATGAGTTATAATTATCACCAGGTACTAAGAACAGCAATAATAAGGAGGAGAAAATTTGTTAGTGGATAATAAGAATATTGTTATAATGGGTGTTGCAAACAAATGGAGTATTGCATGGGGAATTGCAAATAAAATGATTGAAAATAATGCGAATTTAATTTTTACATATTTGGAAGAAAGAAATAAAATATCAATTGAAAAGCTTTTAGAAAAAGAAAATTATACGAACTATATGCTTGTAAAATTGGATGTAACAATTGATGAAGATTATGAAAACGCATTTAAAATGATTAAAGAAAAGTATGGACATATTGATGGAATGGTTCATAGTGTAGCATTTGCAAAAAAAGAAGAGTTATCAGGAAATTATTTTGATACATCGAGGGAAGGATATTTACTTTCACAAAATATCAGTTCATATTCTTTTGTAAAAGCTAGCAAACATGCTTCTGATTTAATGAATGAGAAAGGTCAGATTATTTGCTTAACTTATCTTGGCGGCGAAAGAGTAGTTCTTAACTATAATGTAATGGGAGTGGCGAAAGCATCTTTAGAAGCGAGTGTTAAGTATTTAGCGCATGATCTTGGGAAGAGAAATATAAGAGTAAATGCAATTTCCTCAGGTCCTATTAAAACTACCTCTGCAAAAGGAGTTGGTGAATTTAGTAAGTTAATGGATGGCTTTATTAAGAAAGCGCCAATGGGAAGATTAGTTAATCACGAAGATTTAGGAAATACTGCTTTATATTTATTAAGTGATTTATCAAGTGGCGTAACAGGAGAAAACATACATGTAGATTGTGGTTACAGTGTTCTAGGATATTAAATATAAATTTTGAAATGGCTTTTTTTAAGGCCATTTTTTATGTGTTTAAATTTTTTTTTATATGTAAAATTAATAAAAAAATATTGTAGTATTGTTGGATTGATTAAACTATAATGGTATAATATACATAGTTAAAAAGAAGGGGTATTTTATGAATAAAGAAATTTATAAATTAAAAAATTTATTATATGATTTGGAATATTATATTCAGCGCGATAAAAACGATATTATATTAGGATGTACTGACGATATAAGAAAAATTTGTGATAGAATAGATAGCGTTGTTAAATCAGAAAAAATAGGAATTGACTGTGAGAACTTATGTAATGTTATGGAATACAATGTAATAAATGTTTTGGATTTCATATATTTACCTTTTGATTATGTTATGGAGGATGATAATTCATATATAGAAAGGTTTTCAAATAGACGATTTGAGAGTTTAATGAATGCTGAAGCTTTAAGTGATCATAATAAATTTTGGTCTCAACATGAAACTGTTGATGGAAATATTTATGGTTCTGTACCTGCTGAATTATTAAATGCAAGGAAAATTGCATTACTTGAAAAAGTTGGTTGGGAAAGAGTAAGTGTTGAAATTATTGATTTTAAGAAATTAAATTACAGTAAAGAAGATATAAAAAATTATTGTAGAAAAAATTTATATAGATATATAATTATTAAAGAAAATGAAACATCTGAAATTTTAGTTTTAAATTATAATTTGAATATAGATGGGGTATATAAATGATATTAAACAATGAAGCAAGTAGTTTGAAAATTAAAATTAACGATTCTTTTAATGGAATGAAAATTGTTGATTTCTTAATTAATGAATATGATTTTTCTCAAAGATTACTTAGAAGATTGAAAAAAGATAATGCAATAAAATTAAATAATAATTTGGTATCAGTTAGGCAAACTATAATTTCTGGAGATGTTTTGGAAATTTTATTTGAAGATGAGGAAATAAACTATTTTCCTGAAGATATAAAATTAGATATTTTATATGAAGATGGCGATCTTTTAATATTAAATAAAAACCCTTTTATGGTTGTTCACCCAACTAAAACTCATTTGAATAAAACTTTAGCAAACGGCATTGCTAATTATTTTATTAAAAATAATATAAAAAAAAGGATTAGATTTGTAAATAGATTAGATATGAATACTTCTGGGATTATTATTGTTGCAAAGAATTCTTATGCACATCAGTATGTTCAGAATCAGATGAAAAATAAAACTATAGTAAAAAAATATATTGCAATTTTATCTAATGGTTTTCCATATGATGAAGGTATTATTGATTTGCCAATTGGTAAATTTGAAAAAGGAGATATAAAAAGAAAGGTATTTAAAGGAGCTAAAAATTCAATTACAGTTTTCAAAACGATTGAGAATTTTTATAATAATGGTGCTGTAGTTGAAGCTGAATTAAAAACAGGTAGAACGCATCAAATTAGAGTGCATTTTAGTCATTATGGGAATGCATTATTAGGAGATGAATTATATGGAGAGAAGTCAGAATTGATTAATAGACAAGCTCTTCATAGTTTTTATTTGAAAATAAAAGTTCCGAGAAAAAAGGAGAGTATTGAAATATTATCAAAACTCCCTGAGGATATGGAATTAGCTATTACACAGTTAAGAGATGATAAAAATGGAAGAATTTAAGAATATTGAATTAGATGATAGTAAATCAGAATATTTATATATTCAACTTTATCGTATTATAAAAAGAAAAATAATTGATAATGAATTAAAACCAAATTCAAAATTACCTTCTGTTCGTAAATTCTCAGAAATATTAAATATTAATAAAACTACTATTGTTAAAGCTTATAAAATGCTAGAAGATGGAAATTATATATATAAAAAAGTGGGAAGTGGAACTTATATATATGACATTAGTACTAATGAGGAATATATCGATAGTAAGTATATTGAATATTCAAGGAATAAAATAAATTTAGGAAGTGGAATACCATCTGAGGAATTATTTCCTGTTGAAGACTTTAAAGAATCAATTAATTACGTTCTAGACAAATATAAAGGAAAAGCTTTTGGATATCAAGATTCAAAAGGCGATGAGAGTTTAAGAAAAATGATATTTAAAATTTTTATTAAAGAAAAGATGGATATTACAACAAATCAAATTCAAATTATTTCGGGTGCTCAACAAGGGATAGATTTAGTATCTAAAGCTTTGTTAAATGCTGGAGATTTTGTTATGACTGAATCGCCAACTTATACAGGAGCAATAGCCATTTTTAAATCTAGAGGATGTCAGTTTACAACTATTAATATTGATTATTCTGGAATTGATTTTGAAGAATTCGAAAGAAAAGTAATACAATATAGACCAAAATTATTTTTTACTATGCCAAATTTTCAGAATCCTACTGGATATACTTATTCAGAAGAAGAAAAGTTAAAAGTTTTAGAGTTGTCTAAGAAATACAGTTTTTATATTGTTGAGGATGACTATTCTTCGGAACTTAATTTTTCAAATATAAAAATTAAAACTTTAAAAGAGTTAGATAAAAACGAAAGAGTAATATATATAAAAAGTTTTTCTAAAATATTTCTGCCAGGTTTGAGACTTGGATATTTAATTGTTCCAGAAGTTTTAGAAAAGAAAATTTCATCAGCTAAGCATTCAACTGATATCTACACTTCAGGGTTAATTCAGAAAACATTTGAAGTCTTTTTAAAAGATGAAAAATGGGCAAAACAATTTGATTTAATATATGAAATGTTTAAACAAAAATATTATATTGCAACTGATGTTTTTAAAAATCATTTACCGGATAATGTTAAATTAAATAAGCCTAATGGTGGAGTGAATTTTTGGCTTGAACTAAATGAAAATGTGGATACAAATAAACTTTATGATTATTTGCTTAAAAAAAATATTATAATCGCACCCGGAAATGTGTTTTATTTAAATAATAAAAAATCAAATAGTATTAGAATTTCTGTGGCATCAGTAGAAAAAGATAAATTAAGAGAATATTTAATAGTGTTTTGTGATAGTTTGAAAAATTATTTGCAAAACGAAAGAGAAACTAAAAAAATACAAGTTTTGTAGTAGATTATACGAGGAGTTTTTATGAAAAAAAGAATTATTATAGCTGCATTTAGTTTAATAATTGTTATAGTTTTATTTATAAACTCTTTTACTATGTTAGAATATAATCAGAATTTTTTTGATTATTTGTTTAATAATGAAAAGTTAACTCAAGATGATGAAGAATGGCTTGCAGAAAACGGACCATTTCTTTATGCGGCTGATAATAATTCGCCGCCTTTAAGATTTAAAAATAGTAAAACTAATGACTATCAAGGAATTGTGGTTGATTACATTAGCGCATTGTCAATTGAGCTTGGTGTAGAAATAAATGTAAAACCATTAGTTTGGCAAGATGCGTTAATTAGTTTGGAAAATGGAGAGTCGGATTTGTGTGATATGTTTCCGTCTGAAAAACGTAAAGAGAAATTTATATTTTCAAATCCTATATACTATGTAAATGGGGTTTTAATAACATCAAAGAATAATAATGAAATTACTACATATGAAGATTTAAATGGTAAAAGAATGGCTATTCAAAAAGGAGATTATATAGAAGAATTTTTAAGTGAAAGAGTTGAAAATGTTAATTTTATTTACGCAAATGACTATCAAGAATCTCTTAATCTTCTGAAAGAAGGAAAAGTAGATGCAACTGGTGGTGATGAACCGGTATTGAGTTATTTTTTGAAAGAATTAAATCTTGATGAAGAATATAGAATTTTAAAAGAACCAATTTATGAAATGCCAATGATATTTGCAATTCCTAAAAATAATGTTCGGTTTAAAAATATTGTAAATAAAGCAATAGTTGCGCTTAATAAAAAAGATACTATGATAAGAATTCAACAAAAATGGTTTGGAATTTCAAGAACTATTATTGAAGATAATAATTATGAAATGTTAAGAATTTTTATTGAAATGATAATAGGTATTTTTGCAATTGCAGCTATTGTAGTATATTTTTGGAATAGAGAATTATTAACTAAAGTTAATCTTGCTGTTAATAAAGAGAATATTGCCAAGAAAGATTTAGAAATGATTTTTAATAATTTGCCTTATTATTTTATTATTGTTAATGAAAACAAAGAAATTTTAAAAATTAATAACCCTTATGCTGAATTTATTGGTAAAGATGTAAATGAAATAATTGGAACAAAAGTAAATGAATGCGAAACGTTTTCTAATATTGAATTAAGCTTTACCAATAATGAAATGGTTAAAAGCGAATTATCTTTTTCTAATAAGGAATATTCAATTTCTTCTGTTGTTTTACCAAATGCCGACAAAGTAGATAAACGAATTTTATTAATTATTGAAGATATTACTAATGCAAAACTTCAAGAGGATCAATTATTACACAGTAATAAAATTGCAGCGCTTGGACAATTGGCAGCAGGAATAACCCACGAAATCAGAAATCCTATTGGATTAATTAGAAATTATATATATATTATTAAAAATAAATTATATTCAAATAAACGTGAGTATATGGAAAATATTGATGGAATTGACAATGCGTTGGATTCGGTTAATGAATTTATTGATAATTTACTTAATTTCTCAAGAATTTCAAGTGAAGATAAAGAAATTATTTGCTTAAAAGATTTTTTTAGTTCAATAAAAAAACTTACTATTAGGAATCTTGAAAAAATAAATGTGACTTTAACTTTTAAAGATGAAGGATGTGAAGTTTATTTTAATAAAGAATCATTAAAACATATTTTTTTCAATCTTATTTCTAATGCAAGCGATTCAATAGTTCAAAATGGTGAAATAACAATTTCCTGCAAAAGTTGTAAAAATAATGTTATTATTATGGTTGCTGATACTGGAAAAGGTATAAAGAAAGAAAATATTGATAAGGTGTTTAATCCTTTTTTTACCACAAAATATCCAGAGAAAGGAACAGGATTAGGATTGAATATTGTTTATAAGGAGATTAAGAGAAATGGTGGAGAAATAAAAGTTGAAAGCGAGTATCTTAAGGGTGCTAAGTTTATAATTACATTACCTTGTAAAGGAGATAATAGTGAAGAATTGCGAATTTAAGATATTGATAGTAGATGATGAAAGTGAATTTAGAAAAGTTTTATCTAAAATTTTAACAGCTAAATCTTATTCAGTTGATACTGCAGAAAATGCGAGTGATGCATTAAAAAAAATATATGAAAAAAATTATGATTTAGTTTTAACAGATTTAGTAATGAATGAAATGAGTGGAATTGAACTTCTAAATAAAATTAAAGGATATAATAAATCTTTAGAAGTTATAATTGTAACAGGATATGGATCAATTAACAATGCTGTAGATGCAATGAAAAAAGGAGCATTTTCATATTATATTAAAAGTAATTCTCCTGAAGAATTATTAGCTGATATTGGAAAAATTCAAGAATCAATTGAAGTAGAAAAACAATATTCAGGTGAAACTTTTACTGGCGGAAAATTTATGCTTGAAACAAAAAGCAAAGTATTTAAAAAAATGTTGAAGATTGCAAAAAAGGCTTCAAGGAGTAATGTAAATATTTTAATATTAGGAGAATCTGGTGTTGGAAAAGAAGTAATTGCAGAGTATATTCATGAAAACAGTAAAAGATCAGATGAATTGTTTATGCCTATTAATTGTCACGCATATTCAAAAAATATTTTAGAATCAGAATTATTTGGACATGAAAAAGGATCTTTTACAGGCGCAATTGGGCAAAAAATCGGGAAATTTGAAATTGCAAACAAGGGTACTGTTTTCCTTGATGAAATTGGTGAACTTTCAATGGATATGCAAGTGAAATTATTAAGAGTTATTGATACAAAAACAATTGAAAGAGTTGGTGGAGCATCAAGTATTAAGTTGGATTTTAGGTTGATTTCTGCAACAAACAGAGATTTATTGAACACTGATAGCGATATATTTAGATCGGATTTATTTTATCGTATAAGTACAATTGTTTTAAAGGTTCCTTCTTTGAGAGAAAGAAAATGTGATTTGCCTAAATTGATAGATTTTTTTATTGGAAAATCATCAAAAGAATTAGGAATTGAAATTAAAAAAATTGATAAAAATGTAATTGACTATTTATTTGATTATGATTTCCTTGGTAATATTAGGGAATTAAAAAATATTATTGAAAGATTAGTGGTATTATCTGAAGACGGAATAATAAATAAAGATACTCTTTTTGTTGAAGACAGAATAGATGATGAAAAAACAAAAAGTTTAAAGGAATTCAGAAATAGCGTTGAATCAAAATATATTAAAAAAATTATTAGTGATTGCAGTGGAAATATTACTGAAGCTGCTAAAATTTTAAATATTAGCAGAAGACAGTTATATAATAAAATTAATGATTATAATTTATAAATCAGTTTAGTCTAAGGGGGAGCAATGAAAAAAATATTATTTATTTCTACAGGTGGTACAATAGTTTCATCAGATAATGGTGAAGGCTTTGAACCTTATTATAGCGTTGATAAGTTAATAAATTCAATAAACAAAAATGAAGAGTGTATTATTGATGGAGTTTTATTAATGAATATTGACAGTTCAAATATGAATCCAAAACATTGGATTGAAATTGCTAAAGCAATAGGTGATAATTATGAAAAATATGATTCTTTTATAGTATCGCATGGAACTGATACTATGGCATATACTTCGTCTGCACTTGCTTATATGTTGAGGGGTTTAGATAAACCGGTGATTATAACAGGAGCACAACATTCAATTGAAGAAACGTATACTGATGCAATTCAAAATTTAAATGATGCTTTGCTATTTGCAATGCAAGATATCGCAGGTGTTTATGTATCATTTGATGGAAAATTAATAAATGGCACGCGTGCAATAAAAATGAAAACTATGAGCTATGATGCATTTAAAAGTATCAATTATCCTTATGTTGCAAATGTAAAATATGGTGCTATTAGATTTGACAGTAGTTTGAATGAATTAACTAATATAAATAATAAAAAATTTGAACCTTGCTATAAACTTAATTCGAATATAATAATTATAAAATTATTTCCTGGAATTAAGCCTTCAATATTTGATTATGCAATGGATAATTATGATGGTGTGATTATTGAAAGTTTTGGGATTGGTGGAGTTCCATTTAGTGAATTAGATATTCATGATAAAGTAAAACAATTGACAAGTAATGGTATTACGGTAGTAATAACTACACAGTGTTTTGAAGAAGGAGTAGATTTAAGTATTTATCAAGTAGGTAAAAAATTGATGAATGATAATATTATATTTGCAGGTGATATGAATACTGAGGCAATCGTACCTAAATTAATGTGTTCAATAGGTAGATTTAAAACTTTTGAAGAAAGAAAAGAATTTTTTGAAAAGCCAATGCAAGATGATATCAAAAGAATTCTGTGAAGAAAATTGCACACAATTGAAAAAATGTTCACAAGATGTTGAAGTTTATTACAGAATGTTAATGATTTCAACGTTTTTTTTTGGAATGAAACGTGCATTGTAATATATTTGTAATAATTGTTGTTTTATTGGAAGTATTAGAAAAAAAGGAGTGGTTTATTTGTTAACAAACATTGTTGATTTTTTAAACGGAATTATTTGGAGTATGCCTTTAATTTTTGCATGCTTGGGCGTAGGATTATGGTTTTCAGTAAAATCTAGATTCTTACAGGTAAGACATATTAAACATATGGTAAAAATTATGCTTAATAATGAAGATTCAGATGAAGGAGTTTCTTCTTTCCAAGCATTGGCTATTTCGATTTCTGGTCGTGTTGGTACTGGTAATATTGCCGGCGTTGCTACTGCAATAGCTTTAGGTGGACCTGGTGCTATGTTCTGGATGTGGCTAATTGCATTCTTAGGTGCTGGATCTTCATATGTTGAATCAGTATTGGCTCAAATTTACAAAGTTAAGCAAGATGGCGAATATAGAGGTGGACCTGCTTACTATATTGAAAAAGGTTTAGGAATTAAATGGTATGCTGTAGTATTTGCAATAGCTACTATAGTTGCTGCAGGATTATTGTTACCATCTGTACAAGCAAATTCAATTGCTTCAAGTATGAATGCAGCATTTAATATCCCTCAATGGGTTACTGGTGTTGGAGTTGCTGGTGTTTTAGCACTTATCATATTTGGTGGAGTTAAGAGAATCGCTAAGTTTGCTGAAGTTGTTGTTCCATTTATGGCAATAATTTATATTCTTGTTGCTCTTTATGTAATTTTAGCTAATGCTTCTATGATTCCTAGTATGTTTGCATTAATTTTCAAATCTGCATTTGGTGCTGAGCAAGCGTATGCTGGTATTTTTGGTGCTATGGTTAAAATTGGTGTTAAAAGAGGTATTTACTCAAATGAAGCTGCTCAAGGAACTTGTCCTCATGCTGCTGCTGCTGCTGAAGTAGATCACCCTGCATCTCAAGGTTTAGTTCAAGCATTTGGTGTTTATATTGATACATTATTTATTTGTACTGCAACTGGTTTAATGATATTAATTACTGGTATGTATAATGTTCAAGATGGTGCTGGTGGATATATTGTTGAAAACTTACCAGGCGTAGAAATTGGACCTGGATATACTCAACACGCTGTTGAAGCTGTTATACCTGGATTTGGTGGAGCATTCGTTGCATTTGCATTATTATTCTTTGCATTTACAACATTGTTAGCTTATTACTATATGGCAGAAACAAACGTTGCTTATCTTAAAGAAAAGCTTGGTGTTGGTGAATGGACAATGTACGCATTGAAATTTGCGATCATTTTCTCTACTTATTTTGGAACTGTAAAAACTGCTGCTTTAGCATGGGGTATTGCAGATATAGGTGTTGGAATGATGGCATGGTTAAATATTATAGCAATAATCTTATTACACAAACCTGCTTTTGAAGCTTTAAAAGATTACGAAGATCAATTAAAGGCTGGAATAGAAGTACCAGTTTATGATTCAAGTAAATTAGAAGTTAAAGGTGCAGATTTCTGGGATGGATATAAAGGAAGAAAAAAAGCTATATAATAAAAATATTAAGAAAAGGATTCTATTGTGGAATCCTTTTTTTTTGCATTTAAAAGTCTGCTAGTAATTGACATAAAAGTTTAAAAATATTATAATTTAGATATTGATGAAAATACGGGGGAGTATTAATGAATAAAAAGAAATTTATTTTAATTATAATAATTGTTTTCTCATTATTTATTATTGCGTGTAGTGACACTAAAACAAATAAAGCTTCTGAAGATGAGAAAAAAATTGAAAATGATAAAACTGAATATGTTAAAGATGCTGAAATTGAAAATAAATTTATTAATATAGGTCTTAAAAGAGGAAATATTTTAAAAGTTGCAACTACTTCAATGGAAGGAAATTTTAATCCAATAGCATATAATTCGATATATGATTCGTGGATCTCTAAAATGGTTTTTGATTCGCTAATTGATTTTGATGAAAATGGATTAGTAAATGATAAAGGAATTGCTAAATATTTTGAGATATCTGAAGATAAAACTACATATATATTTCATTTAAGAGAAGGTGTTATGTTTCATGATGGAATAGAACTAACAGCTAAGGATGTTGAATTTACCTATTATACTTTGGCTGATCCAAGTTATGATTTTTCAAGGAATTCTGAAATTTCAGATATTACGGGAGTTAAAGAATATACAAATGGTGAAACTGATAAAATCACTGGAATCAAAGTGATTGATGATTATACTATTTCATTTACGATTAAAGAGCCAAATGTGAAAAAAATTAATGAATTTGCATATGGAATTATGCCAATGCATTATTATTCATATAAGAATTTTGATGAATTTAAATTACTTGTTGATAAACCAATAGGAACAGGAATTATGAAATTCAAAAGATATGTTAAAGGAAAAAGTGTTGAACTTATAAAAAATAAGGATTATTATGGTATTAATGCAAAAGTAGATGGCGTTGTAATAGAAATAATACCTTTAGAATCACAAGTATTTGCATTGACTTCTGGTGAAGTGGATATATGTAATCCAGAAGCTAATCTGAGTAATTATGAAATTATGAAAAATTCAAAAATTATAAATATTCAAGAATTTATTGATAATTCGTTTAGGTATATTGGTTTCAATTTAAGGCTTGAAAAATTTGCAGATAAAAATATAAGACAGGCATTAGCATACGCTTTAAGATTAGATGATTTTATTGAAATGCAATGGGAAGGTTTTGCTAGACATTGTTATTCTCCAGTTTCTCCTATTTCATGGGCTGCACCTGATATTAATGAATTAAATAAGTATGAGTATAATATTGAAAAAGCTAAAAAAATGTTAAAAGATGCTGGTTGGGAAAAAAATGCTGATGGAAAATTAATGAAAAATAATGAGGTGTTTACCATTACTTGGACCATTTATAAGGAAGCAGAATGGTCATTGAATTTATTAAATACCGCAAAAAACAATTGGGGAGAATTGGGAATTGAAGTTATACCTAACGTTATGGAATTTAATGAAGTCGTAAATGAAGTGTTTCATAAACAAAACTTTGAAATTTTCAATATGAGGTGGGTATTATCATCAGATCCTGATCCTTATGAGTTTTTTTATTCAAAAAATGATGAATATGGTAAATTTAATGCCGTTGGATTTCATAATGATAAAGCAGATAAAATAATTTTAGATGCGAGAAAAGAATATGATAAAGAAAAGAGAATTAAATTATATCAAGAATGGGCAAAACTTGCAAATGACGAACTTCCATATATATATATTTCAATTGGTACTACAATTTGGGGAGTTAATGATAGAGTGAAGAATATTAAATTAGGGCCATATTCAGATTGGGTTTATAATTTAGATAAAATAGAATTAGAGTATTAATAGTTTGATTTATAAAAATAAATCAAACTATTTTTTTTTACAAAACTATTTTTTTTGAGTCTGTTAGAATGACATTATATTTTGAAGAAAGCATTTTAAATTCAATATCTGTTTTTTCTTCATAACCTTGAATTGAAGTGGTACAATCTTCTAAAACTAATATGTTTGAATTGAAATTATCAAATTGATAGAATTCGCATAATTGTTTTATACTTTCAAGAACACAGTGAGATTTTGCTTCTCCTGCAACTATAATATTCTCGTAATGTCCGTACGCAGCGGAAAGTGTTGAACTTAATTTCAAATTAGAATATTCTTCTCTGAAAATACCATACATTTCTGATAACGGATTGGAGCCTTTTGTAATTTTTTCGACTTTCTTTTTAGTTACAAGGCTAAAATAAGAGAGCATATTTTCAAGATTAGGTTCAATGTTATGCCCATAAGTTCCTAAAATACAATGATATGGCCAAATCACTAAGTCCTTATTCATTTTATTTAAATGTTTAACATAAAGTTCGCTTTGTTTTTTATGAAATAGTGGTTTGAATTTTGAATCTGATTTAATTATAGAATAATAATCTGGATGATTTCCATCTGAATCTTGCCACCATGATTGATAAAAAATTTGAGTATAACTATGTGTATCTAATGATACTTTAATTTTATCAATTTTTTTAAGATTATTATGTATAAAAGAAATTAAATTAAGCATATCATTTCTCGCTCCTTTTACAGGAAGCGAACCATCTTCCATAAAATCGTTTTGCGGATCGATAATTAATAAAAGATTTTTGTGATTGTTTTTTAGCGATGTTTCTTCGTATAAAAATTCATTAATATTACAGGTGTATTTGTTTATTGATTGGTAAGGGAAACCAACTGAATCCGAATCGATGATTTTATTTAAGTTCATAAGTATCACTCCTTTTATGTATTCGTATTAGCATTATATCAGAAGAAAAAATATTATTAAGTGAACCACACCAACCAAATAAGATATTTAGTTGGTGTTTCTTTTCAAGACTTCGTATACGTTGTAGCAGTATAGTACTAGCTTGATTTAAGTGTAGTTTGGTAATTAAGTTTTTGCACCTGTTAATACAGGCAACCCTTATACACTAGGGTAGTCCACATACCCATTATACTCCAGAGTACTATCAATTCACCTTGTCCGTTACCAATTAATTGGTAACGGAATACATTTAGAAGCTCATGCTTTGAATATTTTACTTGATCAAAAACTAATGATCAAAACTTCATATATTCACTTGCCGTTTAACAAGGCGTGGATTCCTTTTAATTAGAATATACTTTAAACCTTGTTAAGGATATTATATCACATGTTCTTCTTTGAACAAGTGTTTATTGATGAAAGACCGTCTAAATTCATCTCCACCCAATGCATAGCTTCGATGGAATGTTCTTTAGACAATTAATAAAAAAACAAAACAAAATGCATATTATATTTGTAAAAAAAAATATAATATGGTATAATAACGATGCAAAAGGAGAGTGTTATGAATGATATCAATAAAACTATAAACTATGCAGTACTAGTATCATATATTGTGTTTGTTGTTATATACGAATATATATCTATATTGAATTTTTATGATTTAAAAAATATTGAATTCTATAATATTATAAATATCTTTGTATCTAATTTTTTGTTTATTGGAATGTCAATTATTATTCTTTTAAAATATAAAAAGAGTTTTATACAAAGTATTATAAATTTATTTCTTCTAGTTTCAGTCGTGATAGATTTTATGATTTATATAAACATGAATAGATTATATCCATATTCAATATATTTGGTTATTCTAATATTAATAATTAAAATTTTAATTGTTGTTTTTAAGACGATTGAAATAATTCTTTATAGAAGAAAATTTAAAAGAAAAAAACAAGGTATATAAAAACAAAAAAACTGAAGAAATCTTCAGTTTTTTGTTTTTATTATTATACATTAAATCTAAAATTAACTATATCTCCATCTTTCATGATATATTCTTTACCTTCTAATCTGACTTTTCCGTTTTCTTTAGCTTTTAACATTGAACCTGCAGTAACTAAATCATCAAATGAAACTATTTCAGCTCGAATAAATCCTCTTTCTATATCGGAATGAATTTTGGATGCAGCTTGTGGAGCTTTTGTACCTTTTTTAATAGTCCATGCTCTTGTTTCAATTTCACCGGTAGTTAAGAAACTCATAAGATTTAATAGAGAATAACTCGATTTTATTAATTTATTTAAGCCGGATTCTTTTAAACCAAGATCTTCTAGAAACATTTGAGCTTCATCTTCATCAAGTTGAGAAATTTCTTGCTCAATCTCAGCACAAATTGCAACAACTTCAGCATTTTCAGTTTTAGCATATTCTTTAACAAGATTCACAAATTTATTTTTTGAAATATCATTTGTTAAATCATCTTCACTTACGTTCGCCACGTAAATAATTGGTTTTGTTGAAAGTAAATTTAAAGTGCTGATAAATTTAAATTCATCTTCTTTAAAGTCTAGTGTTCTTGCAGAAACACCTTCTTCTAGACCAGCAAATAATTTTTGAAGAATATCCAGATTTTTTTTAGCGTCCTTATCACTTCGTGCAAGTTTTTTTGTTTTTTCTATTTGTCTATTAATTAATTCTTGATCAGAAAGAATCAATTCATAATTAATTGTTTCTATATCATTAATAGGATTAATTACTCCATTAACATGCACAATGTTATCGTTTTCAAAGCATCTTACAACATGTACTATTGCTTCTACTTCTCTAATATGAGATAAAAATTTGTTTCCAAGACCTTCACCTTTTGACGCACCTTTAACAAGTCCAGCAATATCATAAAATTCAATTGCTGTTCTCAGAATTCTTTTTGAATTACTTAAATCAGACAGTATTTGCAATCTTTCATCTGGTACACTTACAACTCCGACATTTGGATCTATAGTACAAAATGGGTAATTTGCTGACTCAGCACCTGCTTTTGTAATAGCATTAAATAATGTACTTTTTCCTACATTGGGTAAACCGACAATTCCTAATTTCATTTGTTACACATCCTTTCACTTATTGACACTATTGAATTATAATGTATAATTCAATGTTTTACAAATATTTTTAATAATAATTTTATTTTTAGTAAAAATCATATATAATGATAGGAGCGAGTAAGAAAAGAGGAAAATATGATAAATGATATTAAAATTGTTGAAATCAATAAAAAGATAAGACTTCATTTAATTGAATCAAGTAAATTTAAAACTGATTTGATAGGTATTTATATTAAAAGACCATTAAAAGAATCTGAAGCTTCAATGAATGCTGTACTGACAAGAATGCTTGAAAGAGGAACAATGAAATATAAGACGACGAAAGAATTTAATGAAAAATTAGATGATTTATATGGTGCTGTATTAGTTTCTGATGTTCATAAATATGGTGAAAAACATGTATTTCAATTTAAAATGCAGATTCCAGATAAAAAATACATAGATTCTGAAAATATATTTGAAGAATCTATCGAAATGTTGAATGAAATGATTAATAATCCGCTTTTAATTGATGGCACATTTAATGAAGAGTTTCTTAAACAAGAAAAAAGGAATCTAATTCAAACAATAAAATCTATTAAAGATGATAAAGTTACATATGCAATACATAAATGCATTGAAAACATGTGTGAAAATGAACCTTACAGAATTTCACAAAATGGTTCCGTTGATGAAGTGGAAAAAATTAATTCTGAAAATTTATATCAACATTATAGAAAAGTTCTGAAAACATCGCCTATTGATATATGTGTTATAGGTGATATGGAGTTTGATTATATTGAAAAAATAATTAGAAAAAAACTTATTTTTGAAAGAGATGAGATAATAAAGATTGATCGTGAAAAAACAGATGTTGAAGTTAATGAAGTGAAATTAATTGAGGAAGAAATGGATGTTACTCAAGCGAAGCTTACTTTAGGTTATAGAACAAATATCAGATATGAAGATGCTAATTATGAAGCAAGTGTTTTATTCGCATCAATACTTGGAGGTGGAGCAAGTTCAAAGCTATTTAATGAAATAAGAGAAGAAAAAAGTTTATGTTATTATATATATGCTAAACTTGAAAAATTTAAGTCTATTATGTTAATTGCAGCGGGTATAAATTCAAAAGATAAAGAAGAGGTTATTGAATTAATTAAAAATAGTATTTTAAAGATACAAAATGGTGAAATTAGCGATGAAGAATTAAAAATAGCAAAAAAATCAGTAATTTCTTCATTGAAGGCAAGGTCGGACTATCCAAATTCATTTATTAATTATTACTATGATCAAACATTAACAAGAAAAAATATCGATATTGGAAAAACTATAAAAAAATATCAATCTATTTCTATAAACGAGATTGTGGAAGCTAGTAAAAAAATAAAACTTGATACTATACATTTTATTAAAGAAAAGGTGCATTTGAATGAAAATTAATGAAATCTATTATGAAAAAATAAATGAAAAACTTTATGTTGGAGAACATGAGTCAGGATTAAAAGTATATGTTTTTCCAAAAAAAGATTTTAGTAAAAAACATGCATATTTTATGACCGAATATGGTTCTGTATTTAATTCTTTTATTGATGAAAATGGAGAAATTGTAAAAAAGCCTCTTGGAATTGCACATTTTTTGGAGCATAAAATATTTGAGGAATCTGAAGGAAATATTTTTGAAAAATTTGCTTTATTAGGTGCTAATGTGAATGCATATACAAAGTTTGAATCAACTACTTATAATTTTTCTACTGTTGATAATTTTTATAAAGCGTTAAAACTTTTAATTGAATTTGTTCAAAAACCATATATTACTGAAGAAAATGTTGAAAAAGAAAAAGGCATTATTGAACAAGAAATAAAAATGTATTTAGATGATCCGGATTGGAAAGTTTATTTTAATGCTTTAAAAGCAATTTATAAAGATAATGAGGTTAGGGAAGATATTGCAGGATCTGTTGAATCAATAAAAGAAATTACAAAAGATGATTTAATGGAGTGCTACAATTATTTTTATTCGCCTGCGAATATGATTATTTTTGTTATTGGAGATGTTGATAAAGATAAAGTTTTTGATACAGTAAATAATTCTTTATCAGAGGAATTTATTGGTAGAAAAATAGTTCCAGAAGTTATTTTTAAAGAAGAAAATAAGAATGTAAATTTAAAAGAAATACATGAATATATGGATGTTTCTCAGGCAAAATTCATTTTTGGATTTAAAGATACAAGGAAATATTCAGTTAAAGAATTGTATAGAAGATCTTTTGCAATAAAGATTGCGATTGTAAGTGCTTTTGGCGTATCAAGTTCATTTTACAATAATGCTTATGAAAATGGGTTAATTGATGAAAGTTTTTCATCTGAACATTCATTTAGTAAGTATTATCTACATACAATTTTTGGTGGTGAATCTGATTATCCTAATGAATTATATAGAAAAGTGCTAGAAGAAATAAATCGTATTAAAAAAGAAGGATTTGATTTGGAAAGTTTAACAAGAATTAAAAGAAAATTTACAGGCAGGTATATTGCTTCGTTTAATTCTCTTCAATCTATTGCATCTTTATTTACTGATTATTATATTAAAGGGATTAATAGTTTTGAATATTTAGATGTACTTGAAAACATTTCCCCTGATTATATTAAGGAAGTATTTGATGATCATTTTGATACGGATGATTCTGTGATATCTATAATAGAAAGTGAAGGTAAATAGTATGGTAGATCCTATAGCGTTTAGTATATTTGGTATTGATGTAAGATGGTATGGTATTTTTATGGCTTCTGCGATGTTGATTGGATCACTGATAGTTATGAAATTTGCAAAGAAAAGTGGTTATAAAGAAGATGATATTATTGACTTAATTCTTGTTGTAATTCCATTTGGAATTATTGGGGCAAGATCTTATTATGTACTTTTTAATTTAGATTATTATGCGGGTGATTTTTTAAAAATGATTAATTTAAGAGGTGGTGGACTTGCAATACATGGAGCTGTAATTGGTGGTATCGCAAGTGGTTATATATTTTGTAAAATAAGAAAAATAAATTTTTATGAACTTATAGACTTTGCGGCTCCAGCATTAATTTTAGGTCAAGCTATTGGAAGGTGGGGTAATTTTACTAATGGTGAGGCTCATGGTGGAGTAACTGATCTTCCGTGGGGGATAATGGTTGATGGACAAAAAGTTCATCCTACCTTCTTATATGAATCAATTTGGAACATGATGATATTTTTATTCTTAATATTTTTAGGAAAGAAATTTAAAAAGAAAAATGGAGATATCTTTGCAATATATATGGGTCTATATTCGGTTGGACGTTTCATAATTGAAGGAATGCGTACTGATAGTTTGATGCTTGGACCGCTAAGAATGGCGCAAGTAATTTCACTCGTGCTTATAGCGATAAGTATATATATATTATTTTTTAGAAAACAAACAAATAAATAAAATTCACTTATAGAGATGCTTTTTAAAAGCATCTTTTTTTTTATGATTTTTTTGATTTGAAGTGCTATGTAATGCTTATGTAAAGGAACACTCTTAATATTTATGAAGACACAATTTTTTTAATAAAAATTTACTCAAACGTGGGTGATTGTGGTATAATATGGGAAAGATACCCATAAGCGGGGTGATATTATGTTTATCGGGGAATATAATCATAAGATTGATAATCGTGGACGAATAAATATACCATCTAAACTTAGATATGATATGAGTGAAAGATTTTATTTAACAAAAGGTTTAGATAATTGTCTGTTCTTGTTTCCAGAAGATGAATGGAAAGTTTTTGAAGAAAAGTTGAAAACTTTACCATTAACTAATAGGGACGCAAGAGCCTTTGTGCGTATGTTTTTCGCTGGTGCTACTGAATGTGTAGTTGATAAACAAGGGCGTATAAATATCCCTAATAATTTAATTAAACATAGCGACATAAATAAAGATGTAATGATAATAGGTGTAGGACAAAGAATTGAATTGTGGAGTAAAGAAAATTGGGAAAAATATAATGAGCCTGATAACATTAGTTATGATGATATAGCAGAAAAAATGGCTGAATTAGGGATATAGGTGGTTTTATGGATTTTAAACACGAATCGGTTTTATTAAATGAATGCATTGAGAATTTAAAAATTAAAAGTGATGGTATTTATGTTGATGGAACACTTGGTGGCGCAGGGCATTCAAAATATATTCTAGAAAAGCTTGATAGTGGTTTGTTAATTGGAATTGATCAAGATGAGGATGCGTTGAAAGCTGCTGATGATGTTTTAAAAAAAGTAAATTCAAATTATAAGCTTGTTCATAGTAATTTTTCAGATGTTATTAATGTTCTTGATGAGTTGGGAATTGATAAAATTGATGGAATTTTACTTGATCTTGGTGTATCGTCTTATCAAATTGATAATCCTGAAAGAGGTTTCTCTTATATGAAAAAAGGGGATCTTGATATGAGGATGGATCAAAGCCAATCTTTGACAGCTAAAAAAGTTGTGAATGAGTATTCGTATGATGAATTAATTGATATATTTTTTAAATTTGGAGAAGAAAAATTTTCTAAAAGAATTGCAAGACATATTGTTGAAAAAAGAGGTGAGAAAGAAATTTCTACAACTATAGAACTAGTTGATATTATTAAAGAATCATTGCCTAGTTCAGCGCTTCATAAGGATTCACATCCAGCAAAGCGAGTATTTCAAGCTATTAGAATTGAAGTGAATAATGAATTGGGAATTATTGAGAACACAATCTTTAATGTAATAAAAAGGATGAATAAAGGTGGAAGAGTAGTAATAATTACTTTTCATTCTTTAGAAGATAGAATAGTTAAGCATGCTTTTAAGGAATTATATATTGATTGTATTTGTCCGCCAGGAATGCCAATTTGCACATGTGGTAAACAAAGAGAAATAAAAATAATAACTAAGAAACCAATATACCCAACCGGTGATGAATTAAATGTTAATAGCAGATCGAGAAGTGCTAAATTAAGGGTTGCAGAAAAAATATAGAAGTGAGGAAATTATGGGAGCGGCAAGAGAATATCGCTATGATAGTTATGATTACTATAAAAATGATAATAGAATACTTAAAATTGCTGAAGAAAATAATAAAAAATGCAAACGAAGAGAAAGATTCTTTAATAAATTTTTTACTTCAATTTTATATTTTGCATGCATATTAATGGTGTTTACGCTTGCTTTTCTTTTAGTGCAAAGAAATTCTTTAATAGTTAAATTTAAAACCGAATCTTTAAATTTAGAAAGAGAAATAAGGCTCAAAAATTTGCAGGTTGAAAATTTAGAATCAGATATTAGTAGAAATTTGGATTTAACGATGATTGAGAATAAAGCTACAAATGAGTTAAACCTTGTATATCCTGATTTATCTCAAACTATATATATAAAAGAAAAATGGAAATATTCTATAAAAGATATTGATGAAACAATTAATAGTATAAGTAAAATTAATAATGGGGTACAAAATGAAGAATAATAATAGACCAAGTTACCTGATGAAAAGAAGATTGTTTTATGTGGTGGTAATTGTGTCGTTATTATTTTTTTATATTAGCATTAATTATTATAAAATTCAGATATTACAAAAAAAATTCTATACTGAAAAAGCGCTTGCTAACCAAATGAAAACTTTTGAAATACCAGCAAAACGTGGTAATATTTTTGACAGAAATGGAGAGAAATTAGCATATAGTATTTCAAGATATAGAGTATATTTAGATAAAAAAAGTTTTAATATTGAAAATAAAAATGAATTAATTAATATTTTGGGTGTAAGTGAAGAAAAATTTGATTACTTATACGAAAATAAGAATAATACTTATACTTTAATGAGAAATATTGAACAGGATATTCATGATCAACTTTTAATTGAAGACTATGATGGTATTTGGATGGAAGATGATTCAATGCGAGTTTATCCTAATGATGATTTAGCATCAAGAGTTATTGGACATACAAATGTTGATTTGGATGGTATTGTAGGGATTGAATATTCAATGAACGATATTTTAAAAGGCACAAATGGAATGGTAAAGGCAAAAACAGATGCAATTGGTAGAAGATTGCCATATGGAAATGAAGAGATTATTAATCCAATTAATGGCTCTGATGTATATTTAACAATTGATGAAGTTATTCAACATTTTACAGAAAAAAGTATCGGAAAGGGTTTAGAAAATACCGGTGCTAAAAATGTATATGCGATTGTAACGGATGTGAAAACAGGAGAAATACTAGCGATGGCAAGCACACCAACATATAATTTAAATGAGCCAAGAGAAAAACCTGAAAACGTTTCAAAAGAAGAATATGAAAAATTATCTAATGAGAAAAAAGTTGAATTATGGAATGAAAATTGGAAAAATCCAATTGTTTCTAATATATTTGAACCTGGATCTACTTTTAAAATAGTGACGGCTGCTATTGGCTTAGAAGAAAATGTAGTTTCACCGACAACTGTTTTTAATGAAGAAACCGGTTATATAAATGTATATGATAGGAAAATTAAATGTTGGTATTATCCTAATCATCATGGTAGAGAAACTTTTGTTGAAGCTATGGAGAATTCGTGTAATCCAGTTTTTGTTCAAGTGGGCCAAAACATTGGACGTGATAATTTTCATGATGGACTTGTTAAATTTGGATTAAATGATGAGCTAGCAATACAATTGCCTGGAGTAGTTGAATATAAAGTTAGAGAAAAGAGTGAGATAGGGCCTGTTGAATTAGCAACGATGAGTTATGGGCATGGAATATCTGTGACGCCGATTCAATTAATAAGGACTTTAAACGCTATTATTAATAATGGAAATTTAGTTGAACCAAGTATAATTAAGAAAGTTGTAAAGGATAATGATATTCTGATTAATGAAAATATAGGAATTAAAAAAAGAAAAATTATTTCTGATGAAACATCAAAAAATATTAAATTGATGTTGGAATCAGTTGTTAATAATGGTTCGGGAAAAGCTGCTAATATTTCAGGAATTAGAGTAGGTGGGAAAACAGGTACAACTATAGAATTAGAAAATGGTGTCTATAATGAAGAAAAAGGAATTGCATCTTTTTATGGATTTGCTCCAGTTGAAGATCCGGAAATATCTGTTCTTGTTATAGTGAATGAACCAAAAGATAGTATTTATGGCTCTGTAGTTGCAGCTCCGATTTTTAAAGAAATTATGGAATCGGCATTAAGGCAAGTTGGTGTAAAACCGAATTTCAAAGAATAATAATTTGTGGTATAATGAGTAAGTTGAATTTTGTTAAAGTTTTGAGGAGTATTTATGGGCAATCAATTAAACATCTATACCGCATTTTTAATAAGTATAATAATAACGTTATTAATTGGCAAAATATTAATAAAGAAATTGACTTTTTTAAAATATGGTCAAAGTATTAGGAAAGAAGGACCTCAGTCACACTTAAAGAAAACTGGAACACCTACAATGGGTGGAATAATATTTTTATTTGCTTTTTTATTTATAACTATTGCTAACGGTAATTTTAATAATAATGTATTTATTATTTTATTATCTACATATGGATTGGCATCGATTGGATTTATAGATGATTATAAAATAATTAAATTAAAGACGAATGAAGGAATTTCAGCTAAGCAAAAAATATTAGGTCAAGTTGTTATTGCTTTGATGGTATCTATAATGGGATATTATTTTTTAGGTTCAGATATTTTAGTTCCGTTTTTAAATAACTATATTGAATTGAAATGGATATATTTTCCGTTTAACATTTTTTTTATTGTAGCACTATCTAATTCTGTAAATTTAACTGATGGAGTAGATGGATTGTCAACAACTGTTACTATTATTGTACTTGGATTTTTTCTTATAACTTCAATTGTGTTTAAACAATATTACTTAAGTATATTGATAACTGGTGCAATTGGGGCATTATTTGGGTTTTTATATTATAATATAAATCCTGCAAAAGTATTTATGGGAGATGTGGGTTCTCTTTCGTTAGGTGGATTGGTTGCAGGTGTTGCGATGGTTTTAAAACTTCAACTTTTTGTTCCAATAATTGGTATAATTTATTTTACTGAAACTGTATCAGTAATAATCCAAGTGTTTTATTTTAAAAAATTTGGGAAAAGAGTTTTTAAAATGACTCCTATTCATCATCATTACGAATTAAGTGGATTATCAGAAAATCAAATTGTGAAAAAATTTGCTTTGATTACAATTCTTGGCTTTGTTTGTAGTATGTTGATTTTATTTTTATAGGGGGTACGAATGATGAATGTGAAAAATAAAAGAATTTTAATTATTGGAATGGCAAGATCAGGTAAAGCGGTAGCAAAAGTATTAAATAAACTTGGTGCATATATAATTATGAATGATTTAAAAAATGCTGAAGAACTTGGTGATTTAGTAAAGGAAGTTAAACCCTATATAGATGAATTAGTTTTAGGATCGCATATTGAAAAATTTAGTGATATTGATTTAGTTGTTCTTTCGCCAGGTGTTCCTCCTTATATTGAGCCTGTAAAGAAAGCAATTTCAAATAATATTGAAGTAATTGGAGAGTTAGAGTTAGCATATAGATTAATTGAAGGAACTTTTATAGCTATTACTGGAACAAATGGTAAAACTACAACTACAGCACTTACTGGATTGATATTTAAAAATGCAAAATTACATAGTCATATTGTTGGGAATATAGGTCTTCCGGTAATTTCAAAAGTTTTTGATTCGAAGAAAAACACTTTTTTACTTACTGAAGTTAGTTCTTTTCAGCTTGAAACAGCGTATGAATTTAAACCTAAAGTAGCAGCAATATTAAATATAACGCCAGATCATTTAAATAGACATAAAACATTAGAGGAATATATAAGAATTAAAAAGAAAGTATTTATGAATCAGAATGAAAATGATTATTTAATTTTAAATTACGATAATGAAATTACAAATAAAATTGGAATGGAATTAAATAATTTAAATATTATATATTTTTCATTAAAAAAGAGAATTAAAAATGGTGTATATATATATGATAATCAAATTATAGTTAATGATAACGGAAAAGAAATGAAAATCTGCAGTGTAGATGACATTAAAATTTTAGGAAATCATAATCTTGAGAATATAATGGCTGCAACTGCAATTTCTTACTATTCTAAAATAGATATAGCTGTAATAGCAAAATCATTAAAAGAATTTAATGGTGTTGAACATAGAATAGAATTTGTAAGAGAACTGAATAACGTTAAATATTATAATGATTCAAAAGGAACAAATCCAGATGCAACAATTAAAGCTATAGAAGCTATCAATGAACAAATTATTTTAATTGCTGGCGGAATGGATAAGGGAAGTGATTTTAAAGAAATGGTAAAAAGTTTTAAAGGAAATGTAAAAGAACTTATTTTATTTGGAGAAACAAAGGAATTAATAAAAGAAGAAGCAGAAAAATACAGTAATTGCAATATTACAATAGTAGATGAATTAAAAGATGCTGTTAAATTTTCATTTGAATTAGCTTTTTCAGGAGAAGTTGTTTTGCTTTCACCAGCATGTGCTAGTTGGGATATGTATGAAAGCTTTGAGCATAGAGGAAAAGAATTTAAAGAACTTGTAAACAATCTATAAACAGATTGAGAGGGAGTATTATTTTGAGTCGTATTTTTAAGTTTGATTTATTACTGATATTTATAACTTTTATTTTATTGGGAGTGGGAATAATTGAAGTTTTTAGTTCTAGCTATTATTTCAATGTAAATAGTGTTCAAAGCGTTTTTTTATTAAAGCATTTGAAATCAGTTCTTATTGGTCTTTCAGGAATGTTTGTTTTTTCATTCTTTCCATATAAATATATAAAAAAAGTTGCTTATTTGGCAATAATACCATTGATTCTTGGATTTATTGTTTTACATTTTAGCCCAGATAAAGCTATAAACGGTTCTAAAAGATGGGTTATGATATTTGGATTTTCATATATGCCAAGTGAATGGGCAAAAATTTATATTATAATTATTATGGCAAAATTGCTTTATATGAGAGAAAAATTTATTGATAAGTTTATTATTGGTATTTTACCATATTTTATTTTCGGAGGTATTTTTTCTTTTTTAGTATTGATTCAACCGAATATGAGTGATGCAGTTATTATTATGGCAATAGTTTTTGGAATGGTATTTGTTGGTGGTATGAAATGGCGTTATACTATTGGAATTTCTATTTTGAGTGCAGGCGGAATAGCAATGATGATTGTTTCTTCATCATATAGAATGAAAAGATTTCTAACGTATAGAGATCCGTTTCAAGATCCATTGAATTTTGGTTATCAAAGTATTCAATCCTTATATGCGCTTGGAAGTGGAGGTTTATTTGGAGTTGGGCTTGGATTAAGCACACAGAATAAACTGTATTTGCCTTTTTCACAAAATGATTTTATTTTGGCAACTATTGCAGAAGAATGGGGTTTTTTTGGTATTGTTTTTATGTTATTTCTGTTTCTAATTTTGATTTATAGAGGTTTTAAAATAGCAGTTGAATCAGATGATAAATTTGGATTTTTTTTAGCAATTGGCATTACGATAATGATATCACTTCATGTAATAATTAATTTTTTGGTTGTAGGTTCTTTAATGCCGGTAACAGGTATTACTTTACCGTTAATAAGTTCTGGAGGAAATTCTATTTTGGTTATTTTAATATCAATTGGAATTTTATTAAATATTTCTAAAGCGAATAATTCTAAAGTAATAAGGGAGGAATAATGAAAATATTAGTTTCAGGAGGTGGTACCGGTGGACATATTTATCCTGCAATATCAATAATTGAAACTTTTAATGAAAAAGATGAGATTTTATATGTTGGGAAAAAAAACAGCATGGAAAGCAGATTGATATTAGATTTAGGTATACCTTTTAAATCAATTATTATTGAAGGTTTTAATAGAAAAAATAAAATGAAAAATATTGTAGTTATTTTTAAGCTCATAATAGGAGTTATTCAGTCATTCTTTATTGTTTTAAAATTTAAGCCTGACGTAGTTATTGGTACTGGCGGATATGTTAGTGGTCCTGTTGTTTTTGTAGGGGCAATATTTAATAAAAAAACATTTATTCATGAACAAAATGCTTTTCCAGGAGTTACAAATAGAATCTTATCAAAATTTGTTAATAAAGTTTTTGTAAGTTACACTGGAATAGAAAATAAATTTAAAAATGATAATGTTGTTTTTACAGGTAATCCAGTTAGAAAAAAATTTAAAGAAATTGTTGAAAATTTAGAAATTAATAAAAATGATTATATTACTGTATTATCATTTGGTGGTAGTGGAGGAGCTAAATTTCTTAATGATTTAATGTTAGAGGTAATTAAAAAGTTATATCATAATAAAGAAATTCGAATAATCCATGTTACGGGTAAAAAATATTATGATGAATTTTTAACAAACATAGAAGAAAGTGAAATAGAGGCAGGAGATAATATTCGGATTTTTGATTATTTATATGAAATGCCAAAATATATGATGGAAGCAGATCTTGTTATTTCACGAGCAGGTGCTATATCAATATCTGAATTAAAATATACTAAAACTCCTTCAATTTTGATTCCATCCCCAAATGTAACTGATAATCATCAGGAATTTAACGCTAAAATGATGGAAAAAGATGGACTTGCAAAAATGGTTCTTGAAAAAGAGATAAATAGTGATCAAGTGGTTGAGTTAATTGAATCAGATGAGTTTATAAATGAAATAAAATTAAAGTTTAATAATTATGATAATGAAAATGTTTCAGAAATTATTTATAAAGAAATAATGAAAGAAGTTAAAAAATGAAAAAAATTATTTTAGTATTAATTTCAATTATAATTATTTTTATGATTCAAAAATCATCTTATTTTACAATAACTGAAATAGAATTTAATGAATGTAAAAACTTTGATAATCGGGTTATTAAAAATTCATTAGAGAATTTTAATTATTTTAGTGATAGTAAAAGGGTGATAAAAGAAAGAATATTGTCTATTCCTATTGTTGAAAGCGTAGTTATTAATAAGAAATTTCCAAATGGTATTGATCTGGATATATTGTATAAAGAACCATTTTTAAAAGTCATAGACAATGATATTGTTATTATAACTGATGATGAAGGATACGTACTTACTATTAATAATGCTTTAGATACTTATTATTCTATTACCGGATTGGAAATTATGTATTATAAAGTTGGTAAAAAATTGGAAACATATAATCAAAGTATTTTAAATGATGTATTTTCATTAATAAAATTGATAAAAAAATCGGGTGTTGATATTAAAGGAATAATAGAATATAATGGCAGTGATGTATGTATCTATACATTAGCTGGAATAGAAGTTGAATTTGGAGATTGTTCAGAAATTGAAAAAAAATTCAATAATTTTATTAATGTGTATTATGATTTGATTGAAAAAGATATACGCTATGGAGTTATTGATGTGAGCATAACAGATTTACCACTTTTTAGAAAAGAGAAAAAATAGTAGGTGATGTTTTGAATAGAGAGAAAGCTAGAGCTTATATATGGATTGCTATTGTTAGTATTATTTTAGGTATAATAATTTCATTTCAAATTAGAGTTGTTCAAAACAACTTGCTAAATGGTTTAAGTCCAAGTATGCGTTCTAGAGAATTGATAATTGAGCTTGAAAGTGTTAAAGAAAAGAAAAAAAATCTTGAAGAAGATATTAAAAATTTAGAAAATGAACTTGAAAAAATTAAAACGTCTACTGCAAAGGAAAATACTCTTATTGATTCATTATATCGTCAATCTGAAAAATGCAAAAAATTTGCAGGGGAGACTAAAGTTCATGGTCCTGGTGTAACAATTTCAATCGAGAATAGCAAAGAAGAATATGCTTCGAATAACTTAAATATAATTTATGAATATAATTTAATATTGAATTTAATTAATGAATTAAATGCTGCAGGAGCTGAAGCAATTTCCATAAATGATCAGCGAATTGTTAATAGTAGTGAAATTAGAACTGCAGGAAATACCTTAATGGTAAATAAGATACCTCTTACTGCTCCGATTGAAATAAAAGCAATTGGGAATATGAAAACCCTTTCTGCATCGGTTAATCAAAGATTTGGTATTGTATCAATAATTCGTGATAAAGGCTATTTTATCGAAACTTTCCAATCAAATGACATAATAATTGAAAAATTCGATGGTGTTATCGAATTTGAATATATTGAAGATATGGACAATTAGGTGATTTAATTGAAAAGAAAAATAAATGTGTTTTTATTTTTTCTGCTTATGGTATGTTTAGGTTTTTTAGCGAGTTCACTGTATAATTTGTTACAGGAAAACGCAAAACATGTTACTTTATCAATGGTTTACAATCAAAAAAATGAAATAATAAAAGAAAATATTAAGATTGATTTATTTGAAAAAAATAAAGAAAAATTACAAGACGAATTAGATAGATACTTGTCTGTTAACAATGAAAATGAATTAATACATAATTTAAACAATGAAATAAGTGAACTTAAAAAGTTTTCGGGATTAACGGACCTTCATGGGCAAGGTATTATTATAATTATTAATGATAGTAAAATTATAAATAGCAATTATGAATCAAGTTTGTTGATAGTTCATGATTTTGATATACAAAACATTATAAGTGATTTAAGAAATGCGGGAGCTGAAGCGATATCAATAAATGGCGAAAGAGTAGTTGCAGGAAAATCAAAAATAAAGTGCGCTGGGCCAACTATTCAGATAAATGACAAAGTTGTTGCACAACCATTTATTATTAAAGCAATTGGCGATAAATACTATTTAGAGGCATCGATTAATTCTCCAGATGGTTATGCTAATGTTTTAAGAGAATGGGATATATTCATTGAGGTAAACACTTCTGTAAGCGTTACAGTACCAGCGTATAATGGAAATTTGGAATTTAAATATATTGAGGATTATAAAGGTGATGAAAAATGATTATTGCATTGATTGGAATTATAATAGGAGTACTGATTGGTTTTTATATTCCATATTCTTTTAATGCATTATATTCCATTTATTTAGCAGTTGGAATCCTTGCGGCAATTGATAGTATCTTAGGTGCTGTAAGTGCAATTATTAAAGAAAGATTTGATTCAGTTATTTTTGTAACTGGGTTTTTAATGAATTTTGCATTAGCTACAATCTTATCATATATAGGTGATAGGTTAGGCGTACCTTTGTATTATGCAGCGATTTTTGTTTTTGGAACTAGGTTTTTTAAAAACACAGCTATTATAAGAAGAGGGCTTATTGAAAAAATTAGAAAAAAGATTAGAAAATAAAGCAATACTATGATAAAATACTATATGTAGTAGATATAGTTAAAAAAAAGATACTAATAATTAAAAATAAATGTGTTTTAATATCAGAGAGGTGATTTTTATGATGGAATTTGACGTAGATATGGAACAATTTGCAAAGATAAAGGTGATCGGTGTAGGTGGTGGTGGCAACAATGCTGTAAATAGAATGATTGAAGGCAATTTATCAGGCGTTGATTTTGTAGCTATTAATACAGATAAGCAAGCTTTACAAACATCAAATGCAGAATATAAAATACAAATAGGTGAAAAGCTTACAAAAGGATTGGGTGCGGGTGCAGATCCCAAAGTAGGGGCAAAAGCAGCTGAAGAAAGCAGAGATGAAATATATCAAGCGTTACAAAATAACGATATGATTTTTTTAACTGCTGGAATGGGTGGTGGAACAGGAACAGGGGCTATGCCAGTTGTTGCTGAAATAGCAAAAGAATTAGGTGTATTAACTGTTGGTGTTGTTACAAAACCTTTTAGTTTTGAAGGTAGAACAAGAATGAAAAATGCTTTACAAGGAATTGAAAGCTTAAGAAAAAATGTAGATACTTTAGTTACAATTCCTAACGATAGATTATTGCAAGTAACTGGTAAAAATACATCAATTATTGAAGCTTTCAACATTGCTGATGATGTATTAAAACAAGGTGTAAAAGGTATAGCTGATTTAATTACTGTTCCTGGAGAAATTAATCTAGATTTTTCAGATGTTAAAACAATTATGGCTGATTCAGGTCTTGCACATATGGGAATTGGTACTGCTGAAGGTGAAAATAGAGCGGTTGAAGCTGCAAAAAAAGCTATTCACTCACCACTTTTAGAAACAACTATCGATGGAGCAAAAGGTGTTTTAATAAATATTACTGCTGGACCGTCATTAGGACTTCATGAAGTGACTGAAGCTGCGAATGTAGTACATGATGCAGTTGATGAAGATGCTAATGTAATATTTGGAGCTGTTATTGATGAAAACATGAAAGATACAATTAAAGTAACTGTAATCGCAACAGGATTTTCACAAGATAATGTTATTAAAGAAGAAAAATTTGATGTAAGAAAATCTAAAGAAAGTTCAAAATCAGTAAATAATTCTAATGATTCTATTGAAAAGAAAAAGGATAACGAAACACAAGATTTTGATATTCCAACTTTCTTAAGAAAGAAAAGATAAAAAGAGGTGTGATTATGCATTGCCCATATTGTAATTATCAAAAATCAAAAGTAATTGATACAAGGCCAACAGATGATGGTTATGTTACTAGAAGACGTAGAGAATGCGAAAAATGCGGCAAAAGATTTACAACTTATGAAAAAGTAGAAAGAATGCCTATAAGAATTGTTAAAAAAGATGGTACTAGAGAATCTTATGATAGAAATAAGATTATTAATGGCATTATTATAGCTTGTGAAAAAAGACCAGTTTCTATAAGTCAAATTGAAAAAACTGTAGATTTAATTGAAAAGGAATTATATAATTTATTAGATAACGAAATTAGTTCATCTTTCATTGGTGAATTAATAATGACGAAATTAAAAGATCTTGATGAAGTTGCATATGTGCGATTTGCATCGGTATATCGTCAATTTAAAGATATTAACACTTTTTATGACGAACTTAATAGAATGATTAAAGAAAAGTAAACTTATGCATTAGCATAAGTTTTTTTTTGTAGAAAAAGACAAAAAAATTTGTATAAATTCTTTTTTCAGTATATAATGAACATTGTATGTTTGATGAGAGGAAAAGGAAGTAATAATGGAACATTTAATTGATAAAATAAAAGAAGGTAGTATTGCTGAGGAAATAGGTATTAAAACTGGCGATATGTTACTTGAAGTTAATGGCAAAGTAATAAATGATATTTTAGAATATATTTATGAAATATCTGGTGAGTATGTAGAAATTACTATAAAGAAAGTTGATGATTCAGTTGTAATATATGAAATTGAGAAAGAATATGATGAAAAAATTGGTCTTGAATTCACTAATCCAATATTAGATAAACCGAATGCATGTAAAAATAAGTGTGTGTTTTGTTTTATTGATCAATTGCCTAAAGGAATGAGAAAATCTCTATATTTTAAGGATGATGATTCTAGATTATCTTTTCTACATGGGAATTATATTACTTTAACAAATTTAAGTGAGGAAGATATTGAAAGAATCATTAATTTGAAAATTTCGCCGATTAATCTTTCTGTTCATACGACAAATGATGAATTAAGGCTTAAAATGATAAAAAATCCGAAAGCTATTGACTTAATGCCAGTAACTCGAAGATTTATTGAAAATGATATTGAAATTAATGGTCAAATAGTTTTATGTCCTGGCTTTAATGATGGTAAAGAACTTGATAAAACAATAATGGATTTATATAATTTAGGCGAAAAATTTAATAATTTAGCAATAGTTCCAGTTGGTCTTAGTGATCATAGAGAGGGATTAACTAAATTAACTTCTGTAACTAAAGATGATGCTAATAGAGTGATTAATCAGGTTGAAAAATATCAAAAAAAATTTATGAAAGAAAGAAACAGAAGATTTGTGTATTTATCTGATGAATTTTATATTACAGCAAATAGAGAATATCCTGAATATGAAGATTACGATGGATTCCCTCAAATAGAGAATGGTATTGGTTTAACTGTAAAATTTAATTATGAAATTAAAAAAGCTTTAGAAAATGAAATGAGTTCAAATTTTGAAGGAAAAATATCAATTGTAACTGGAATTTCTGCATATAGTAATATGCTTGAAATAAAGAATGTTATTGAGAAAAAATTTAAAAACATTAAAATTGATATTATTAAAATTAAAAATAATTTCTTTGGAGGAAAAATTACTGTTGCTGGTTTGATTACAGGAAGAGATATAATTGAACAAGTAAATGTTTCAACTTTAGGTGAAAAAATTATTTTACCAGATGTTATGTTTAAAGATAGAGATGAATCAATGAAAGAAGATGAAAATATTTTTCTTGATGATACAAAATTAACTGATGTTGAAAATAAGTTTAAAAAGAAAATATCTATTGTTAAAGTTGATGGATATGAATTTATTAAAGAAATAATAAGGTAGAGGTGTAAAAATGAGAAAACCGATTGTTGCTATTGTAGGTAGACCGAATGTAGGAAAATCCACTTTTTTTAATAAAATGGCTGGAAGTAGAATTTCAATTGTAGAAGACACTCCTGGTGTAACGCGAGATAGAATTTATGCTGATGTAAATTGGTTAAATTATGATTTTGTTATGATTGACACAGGTGGTATAGAGCCAAATAAAGAAAATGTAATATTAAGACAAATGAGAAATCAAGCGGAAATTGCAATTGAAACTGCGGATGTTATTTTATTTATGGTTGATGGTAAAGCTGGATTAACAAATGAAGATCATGAAATTGCTTTAATGCTTAGAAAAGCTAAAACGCCAGTTATTGTTGCTGTAAATAAATTGGATAAAACTGATCTTCCACCAGATTTTTATGAGTTTTACAATCTAGGTATGGGAGAAATTTATCCTATTTCTTCAGTTAACCAATTTAGACTAGGAGATTTACTTGATAAAATTGTTTCTTATTTTCCGGGTGAACTTATATCAGATTATGATGAAGTTGTCACAAAAATTGCAGTGCTTGGAAAACCAAATGTAGGTAAATCATCTCTTGTAAATGCTCTTTTAGGAAAAGAGCGAGTTATTGTAAGTGATATTGCTGGCACAACTAGAGATGCAATAGATACACCATTTGAATTAAATGGTCAAAAATATGTATTTATTGATACTGCAGGAATAAGAAGAAAAAGTAAAATAAAGGAAGATATTGAAAAATATAGTGTTATTCGAGCTTTTTCAGCTGTTGATAGATCGGATGTTTGCTTGATAGTTATTGATTCAACTGAAGGTGTATCTGAACAAGATAAAAAAATTGCTGGATATGCTCACGATTGTGGAAAAGGAATAATAGTACTTGGAAACAAATGGGATTTAATTGAAGATAAAGAATTTAAATATAATGATATTTATGCTGGCATTAGAAATGAATTAGCTTTTATGACATATGCTCCAATAATGTTTATTTCAGCTCTTACAAAGCAAAGAGTGCATAAGATCATTGAAATGGTTAATCATGTTCAATCTCAAAGAAGCGTTAGAATACCGACCGGATCATTAAATGATGTTTTAAATGATGCCATTTATAAACATCAACCACCAAGTCATAAAGGTAAAAGACTTAAAATTTATTATGGAACGCAGGTTGATATTCAACCGCCTACTTTTGCGTTATTTGTAAATGACCCTGAATTATGTCATTTCTCTTATTTAAGATATTTATCTAATAGATTAAGAGATCATTTTGCGTTCGAAGGAACTACTTTAAGAATAAAAATTAGACCAAGATAACCGAATTATAATATTCGGTTTTTTTTTGAAAATAATTTACATAATATAATATCTAAGTGTTGAAATTAAGTGAAATGTGTTATAATTAATAAGTAAGTGAAAAGGAAGTGATTATTTTGAATATAGCTGTTATAGGATCAGGAAGTTGGGGAACTGCATTAGCAAATTTACTTTCATTAAAGGGTAATGATGTTAAAGTATGGGGCAGAAATATAGAATATATGAAAGAGATAAATAAAACTAAAATTAATAGAAAATATTTACCTAATGCAATATTAAATGAAACACTTGAATTTTCAAGTGATATAAATTATGTACTAAAAGATTCTGAAATCCTTATATTTGCTGTAGCTTCACAGGCTATAAAAAAAGTACTTGAAAGATATAAAGATTTAATAGGTAATCAAATTATTGTTAATGTTGCAAAAGGAATTGATATTGAAAGTTTAAAAACTATATCTCAGATTGTTAAAGAAATTTTGCCTGAAAATAGATATGTTGTTTTTTCAGGGCCTTCTCATGCTGAAGAAGTATCACTAAAAATGCCAACGACTATTGTTTCTGCATCTAAAAAACGTGAAGATGCTGAATTTATTCAAGATTTATTTACAACTGATTATTTAAGAGTTTATAGTAACCCTGATGTAATTGGTGTAGAAGTTGCCGGTTCTTTGAAAAATATTATTGCGATTGGTGCTGGTATTTCAGATGGATTAGGTTATGGTGATAATGCTAAAGCGGCTTTGATGACTAGAGGAATTTTAGAAATTACTAAGCTTGGTGTGACTTTAGGTGGTAAAGAGGACACTTTTAAAGGTTTAACAGGAATTGGAGATTTAATTGTTACTTGTACTTCAATGCATAGTCGAAATAGAAAATGTGGAATTTTACTTGGGAAAGGAAAATCTCTTGAAGAAGCAGCAAAAGAAATCGGAATGGTTGTTGAAGGTGCTTCAACAATAAAAGCTGCATATAAATTAGCAGAAAAGTATGATGTATATATGCCTATAACTACGGAACTTTATAGAATACTTTATGAGAATAAAGATCCAAGAGATTCAGTAAATAATTTAATGTTAAGAAGAAATAAGCATGAATTTGAAGATTTAGTACATGAGGATGATTGGGATTAGGTGAAATATGGCAATAAAAAATAAATTTAAATTTATTAGATTTATAGTGATTGTTGCGATAATCTTCTATTTTATATATTATTTGTTTATAAGCTATTTTGTAAAACAAGATAAAACATTTATTGCGAAATATGATCTAATGTACTTAGAAAATGAATATCATGGACTAATTATTAGAAATGAAAAGACTTTTTTTTCAGATATAAATGGTACAATAGAATATAAAATAAATGATGGAGAAGTCGTAAAAAAAGGACAAATCATTGCTGAGATTGAGAGTTTAAATAAAGAAAAAAATGAAACTGATGATATTAAACTTGATACAAATTTTGAAAATAGAAAGCCAGAAATGCTTAAAGAACTCGATGATAATATAGAAAAAATAAAATCGAAAATTGTAAAAGCTGTTAATGATAACGAAGTAACAGAAATATCAATTTTGGAAGAAAAATTAAGATTAAAACTTGATTTAAAAGATAAACTTACGAATAATAAAATCAAAAATTTTAATTTAGAAGAAATTAGTAATAGAAATGATGTTAATGAAAGTTCAAATTATTTTTATTCAAATTATTCTGGAATAGTAAGTAAGAAATTTGATGGGCTAGAAAAAACATTAACGATGTCAAATTTATATTTACTTGACTATAATAAAATTTATAAAGAAAACATAAATTCAATTACTAAAAATTCGGGATCAATTCAAAAAAATGAAAACGTATATAGAATTATAGATAATTATTCATACTATATTGCATATATTATTCCGTTTGAAGATATTAGATTATTTAAAAACAATTTGAAAAATGTTAAAGTGGAAATTGAAGGAATAATGTATTCTGCGTCTGTTTATGATTGTTTTGAGAATAATACAGATGGAATTTTGGTTTTAGAATTAAACCAAACTTTTGATAATTTTTATTTAAGTAGAAAAGTTGAAAATAAAATTGTAAGTGATAAATTTAAAGGGTTAAAAATATATAATGATGCAATTGTGATTAAAGATGGAATTAAAGGTGTTTATAAAATAGGAATAGGATTTGATATTGAATTTGTGCCTGTTAAAGTTTTAAGTTCAGCTGATAAATTTTCAATAGTTGAAGAAAATTATTTTTATATTTATGAAAATGATAATAGAAAAAAAGTTATGACTATTAATGTAAATGATGAAATAGTTAAAAATGGCGATGAATATATGAATCAAAATGATTTTTAAGGAGGGAAAATGTTAGAAAAAAGTGAAATTTTATTTAATTTAAATATTGTAAAAGAAAATATTGAAAATGCTTGTAAAAGAGTGAATAGGGAAAATGATGTTGTTCTTATTCCAGTTACTAAAACATTTCCGCATGAATTAATCCAAACTTGTATTGAACTTGATATTGAAGAAGTTGGTGAAAATAGGCCACTTGAAATAAGAGATAAATATGAATTGTATCATGATCAGGTTAAAATTCATATGATTGGACATTTACAAACCAATAAAATTAAATATATTGGTGGAAAAGTAGTATTAATACATTCTCTTGATAGTGTAAAACTTGGGAACGAATTAAATAAATATGCATCAAAGAATGATATTGTTTTTGAATGTTTAGTTCAAGTAAATATTGCAAAGGAAGAAGCAAAATTTGGTATTTCTGAAAATAATATTATTGAATTCTTGAAAGAATTTGAAAAATTTGAGAATATTAGAATAATGGGACTCATGAATATGGCGCCATTTTATGATAATAGTGAAGATGCAAGAAATGATTTCAAAAAAATGAAGATATTATTTGAATCATTAAAAAACGAGAAATTTAAAAATGTTCAAATGAAATACCTTTCAATGGGTATGACAAATGATTATGTTGTTGCAGTTGAGGAAGGATCAAACATGGTAAGAATTGGTAGTGCAATATTTGGGACTAGGACTTATTTATAGGAGGATGAAATGGGAGAAAAAATAACAGATAAAATAAAGTACTTCATGGGTGTTGATGAAAATCCAGATGATGATAAAAATGAAAATATAGATATAGATGACAATAATTATGATAAAATTACAAATAAATTTGTAGAAAAGAATGTATATGCAGATAAAGTAGCTGAAAAATCAAATAAATTATTTGATATTTCAAGAAATAGAATGAAAGTTGTAATTCATAGCCCAAAAACTTTTGAAGAATGTGAGAGAATTGTTCAGAATTTATTAGAAAATAAACCGGTAATTTTGAATCTGGCTTCATTAGAAGACGGTCTTACTAATAAAGTCTTTAATTTTTGCTCGGGTGCATTGTGTGCATTACAAGGTCATATGATTAAAATTGATGTAGGTATTTTCTTATTAGCACCAAACAATATTGATGTCACTGGTGATATAAAAGAAGAGTTAGAGTCTAAAGGAATGTTTAGTTGGAATTAAAGGAGTAATAAATGAATATATTTAAAAGTACTGCAGTTTATTTTTTTCAAGTAATTAATTTTTTAATATTTGCCCGGGTAGTAATTTCTTGGGTTGCAAGAGGTCAAAGTAATCAAATATTTGATTTAATTTATCAATTAACTGAACCTATTTTAGCACCATTTAGACACCTTCAGGAAAAAATTGGAATAGGTGGAATGTTAGATTTTTCTCCAATTATGGCATTACTTACTATGAATTTTTTAATTAATTTTATAATTCGATTATAATATGAAATTTTATTTAAAAGATAATTTAATTAATAATTCAAAACTATTAAATGACGATCGTGATAGTCTTGTAAAAGTACTTAATATTATAGAGCGTGCAATTAAACATTATTCTATTGAATATAGTAGTTTTTTATCACCAAGTATTTCTGTTTTAATAAATGATTTTGTTATTGATAGTAATTTTTTAATTACTTATTTTGGTGGAATAAATAGCGCTGAAAGAACGATTGCTATTATTCGGCCGAATTATGAATCTATTGGTTATGATGAATTACCAATAATGGCAATTGAAATAAAATATTCTGAAAAATTTGCCAATATTAGTCATAGAGATGTATTGGGAAGCCTTATGGCTTTAGGTATTAAAAGAGAAACAATTGGTGATATTTATGTTCATGAAGGATTTTGTCATATATTGATTAAAAAGTCAATTTTTGAATATTTAATTTTAAATTTTAAAAAAATCGGAAGGAATCCTATATCTATAAAAGAAATTAAATTTGGTAAAATTGAATATAAAGATTTAGATTATAGTTTAATTAACACAACGGTTGGAAGTAATAGAATTGATTCAATAATTTCTAAAGGTTTTAATATTGATAGAAATTCTTCAAAGAAAAAAATAAAAATGTTAATGGTAAAAGTAAATCATAAAGCGGTTGAAAATGCTCATTTAAGTTTAAATGAAAATGATTTGATATCAGTAAAAGGTGAAGGCAGAATAATATTATTTAAAATTAATGGAAATACAAAAAAGGATCGTCTTAAGATTGTTATTAAAAAAATAATATAAGGGGTGAAGTATGATTAGTCCATTTGAAATTGAAGAAAAAGAATTTACGAAACAAGTTATGGGTTATAATAAAAAAGAAGTTGATGAATTTCTATATAGGATCTCTAATGATATTGAAAACTTGTTGAAAGTAATAGAATCAAAAGAAAAAGAAGTTTTGCGTATTGAAGGTGAGCTAGAAAAATTCAACAGAATTGAAAAAAACATAACTGAAGCTCTAGTTGTAGCAAAAGAAACTTCAAGTGAAATAATAAATAGTGCAAAACAAAAATCAAAAAATATAATCAAAGAAAATGAAATAAATGCTAAAAATATAATTGATAGAGCCAATTCTGATGTAATGGATGCTAAAAGAGAATTTGAGAATTTGAAAAAAAGTATGAATGTTTATAGAATAAAAATGAATGCAATGATTAACACGCAGTTAGAGTTAAATAACTCAATTGTTATTGACGAAATCTAAAACATAATGTATAATTTTTATTAGTGATATTTACAATGAGAGGAAAAGTAAGATAGTTAATTTTAAAGAGAGTTAGTGGTTTCTGCAAACTAATAAATTGATTATTTGAAAAATCACCTTGAGTAATACTACTGAATTAAGTAAGTAGTATCGTATGGTTTGCGATAAAAACTAATAAGAGGTTACTTTAGTAACAACTCGGGTGGTACCGCGTATATAAACGTCCCTAGACTATGTCTAGGTTTTTTTTTGTAGACTATTAAATGTATAGGAAAAATGAGGTGAAAAATGAAAAAGTATGAAAGTATAACAAAACTTTCTGTTAAAGACAGAGAAGAAAATATCAGAAATTATTGGAGAGATATTAACTTACTTGAAGAAAGTATCAAATTAAGAGAAAGCAATGAGTCATTTGTGTTTTATGATGGACCGCCAACTGCAAATGGTAAACCTGGAATACATCATGTAATTGCAAGAGCTTTAAAGGATACTGTATGCCGTTATAAAACAATGAAAGGCTATCAAGTAAAAAGAAAAGCTGGTTGGGATACTCATGGTTTACCAGTTGAGCTTGAAGTTGAAAAAAAACTTAATTTACATAACAAGTCTGATATAGAGGATCTGGGAATAGGTAACTTCTGTAGACAATGTAAAGATTCTGTATTTGAGTATGAAGCAGCATGGCGTGAACAAACAGATCGAATGGCTTATTTAATAGATTTAGACGATCCATATATTACATTAGATAATGATTATATAGAATCTGTGTGGTGGATATTAAATAAATTTTTTGAAGAGGGATATATTTATGAAGGTCATAAAATTGTACCATATTGTCCAAGATGTGGTACTGGTTTAGCTTCTCATGAAGTTGCACAAGGTTACCAAGAAGTAAAAACAAATACCGTATATGTTAAATTTAAAAGAGCTGATGCGGATGAATATTTCTTAGTTTGGACAACAACACCGTGGACTTTGGCTGCAAATGTTGTTTTAACTATGCATCCAGATGAAACATATATTAAAGTAAAATATAATGATGAAGTTTTAATTGTTGAAAAAGGTTTAGCTCAATCAGTTATTGGTGGAGACTTTGAAATAATTAGTGAACATAAAGGTAAAGAATTTGAATATGTCAGATATGAACAAATTATGCCTTTCGTAGAAATTGAAGATGAATCAAGAGCGCTTTATGTAACAATGGGAGATTATGTAACAACTGAAGATGGTACTGGTATTGTTCATACTGCGCCTGCATTTGGTGAAGATGATTATAATTTAGGAAGAAAATATAATACTTTAGTATTACAACCTGTTGATTTAGAAGGTAAATATACAGCAACTCCTTGGAAAGGGAGATTTGTTATGGAAGAGGGCTTAGACTTAGAAATAATAGAGTGGTTATATAATAACAATAGACTTCTTAGAAAACAAAAAGTTGAGCACAATTATCCACATTGCTGGAGATGTAAAACGCCTCTTGTATATTATGCAAATCCAAGCTGGTATATTGAAATGACAAAACTTAAAGATACATTAATAGAAAATAATAATGGTGTTAATTGGTTCCCAGACTATGTAGGGGAAAAAAGATTTGGAAATTGGTTGGAAAACTTAAATGATTGGGCAATTTCAAGAACAAGATATTGGGGTACTCCATTAAATATTTGGCGTTGTGACAAATGTGGTAAAGTTAAATCAGTTGGTTCAAGAGCAGATTTAGTTAATTTAGCAATTGAAGATATTGATGAATCTATTGAACTTCATAGACCGGAAGTTGACGATGTTCATTTAAAATGTGAATGTGGTGGAACAATGACAAGAGTTCCTGAAGTAATTGACTGTTGGTTTGATAGTGGAGCAATGCCTTTTGCACAAATGCATTACCCGTTTGAACACAAAGATGATTTTGATGAGTATTTCCCTGCTGATTTCATATGTGAAGGAATTGATCAAACTAGAGGATGGTTCTATTCATTATTAGCTATTAGTTCGTTTGTAACTGGAAAATCACCATATAAGAATGTATTGGTAAATGATCTAATATTAGATAGTGAAGGTAAGAAAATGTCTAAGAGTAGAGGGAATTCGCTTGATGCACTTGAACTTTTTGATGAATATGGTGCAGACGCAGTTAGATGGTATATGTATTATGTGTCACCTGCATGGACTCCAACAAAATTTGATGTTGAAGGATTAAGAGAAATTAACTCGAAATTCTTTAAAACTTTGCAAAATGTATATAATTTCTTCTCATTATATGCAAATACTGATGAAATTGATGTTGATACTTTTGATGTACCATATGAAAAAAGATCGAAACTTGATAAATGGATTTTATCTAAACTTAATAATACTGTAAGAGTTGCAACTAGAGAATTGGAAATATATGATTTAACTAAAGCAGTTAGAGCGATTCAAAAATTCGTTGATGAAGATTTATCGAATTGGTATATTAGAAGATCAAGAAGAAGATTCTGGCAATCTGAATTAAATGATGATAAAAAAGCTGTATATCAAACTACTTATGAAATTTTATTAACTGTTGCTAAATTATCAGCTCCATTCGCACCATATATTTCAGAAGAAATATACGATAAATTAACTGGAAATAAATCTGTACATTTGGAAGACTATCCTAATGTTAATTTAGATTTTATTAATGATAATCTAGAAGAAGAAATGGATTATGTAAGAAATCTTGTAACTCTTGGTAGAGCTTCAAGAGAAGCTGTTAAAATTAAAGTAAGACAACCAATTACTAAAGTAGTTGTTGATGGAAATAAAAAAGATTTAATTGAGGATTTAATTCCACTTATTAAAGAAGAATTGAATGTAAAAGAAGTTGAATTTGTTTCTGATCTTGGTCAATATATGAATTATGAAATTAAACCTAATTTTAAAGTGGTTGGACCAGTTTTAGGTAAAAAAGTAGGACTTTTTAATAAAGCATTATCATCACTTGATGCTTCAAAATATGCTCCTGAATTAAAATCAGGTAAGACTATTACCGTTGATTTAGGTGGAGAAGCATTTGACGTAACTGAAGAATTGGTTGATATTAGAATGGATGCTAAAGAAGGATTTACAGTTAGAATAGAAAATAATATATTTATTATATTGGATACTAATTTAACAGATGAGTTAGTTGATGAAGGATATGCAAGAGAATTTATTTCTAGAATTCAACAGATCAGAAAAGACAAAGATTTTGATATGATGGATAATATTGATATTTATTATAATACTGAAGAAAGATTTGACAAAGCGGTTAAACTTTATAAAGATTATATTATGAAAGAGACTTTAGGGTTATCTTTAATAGAATCAACTGATAAAGAAACTATTGAATATGAATTAAATGGTGTAAAAGTAAATATTTATATTGAAAAAAAATAATTTAAGAAACATTTAATAAAGCCATGTTATAGTGAAATTAAAGACTATAATATGGCTTTTTTTAAATTATTGTTTGATTTTTAACAAGAAATAATTTAAACTTTAACAAGTGATTGAGATTAATTAAAAAAAGGAGGTTGCAAAGTGAATAGTGTAATGATAGATGTAAACATAAACAAATTGAATAAAAAATTACTTATGCAACCTTATTATGCAAAAATATTTCAGAAGATTATTATTTAAGTGAGCTAGCGTTTAGATTAATAAAATATATGTTGTGAGAATACCATGGGTGTGTGCCTGTGGTTTTTTTGTCTAATAAAACAACAATATTATAACAATGGGGGAGAATTATGAAAAAAAATATAAAAATAACAAGCTATTTTAAAGAATATAAATTTCTGTATTTTATTTATAATCTACAATTGTTGACGCTGATAGAATTTTAATAATGAAACAAGGTGAAATTGTTGAAGCAGGGACACATGAAGAATTATTAAGGAAGAGGGTCGTTATTATTCGCTATATAAAATATCATAATATGTTTTTAAATCTCTCTATGGGGTGTATAATAATAAAAGAATAAAATAATTTTTGATATTTTTGCAAAAAATATATTATATTGTTATAATGAATAGATACGAGAAATATGGAGATGATAAAAATGATTATGTGTTCAGATTGCCATAAAAAAATTGCAGTTGTATTTGTAAATAAAATTGAAGATGGTAATAATGATGTTAAAGGTTATTGTATAGAATGTGCTGAAAAACGTGGTATTGATGTTGAAGCTGAAATTAAAAATAAAACAGGCATGACTACCGAAGAGTTTCAAATAATGAATAAACAAATGCAAGATATGTTTAAAGAAATGGATATGGATAGTTTTAAAGAGCAGATGGAAACGATGATGCCAGGAATGATTGAGGCTGAACTAGATAATGAAGAAGGCGGAAATTCATTTATGAATGCTTTTAATACATTATTTAAAGGTTCGGATAACGCAAAAGATGAAAATAGTAATAAAGAAAAAAAAGAAAAAAAAATGTTTAGTAAAAAGACAAAGAATCTTGATAAATTTGGAACTAATCTTACTGAAGCGGCTAAGAATGGAAAAGTTGATAGAGTAATTGGAAGAAATAAGGAAATTGATAGAGTTATTCAAATTCTTAATAGAAGAAGTAAAAATAACCCCGTTTTAATTGGTGAACCTGGTGTTGGTAAAACAGCTATAGCTGAAGGTTTAGCTGTTAGAATTGTAAATAAAGAAGTTCCTGAAAAAATATATGATGCTCAAATTTATTTATTGGATTTAACAGCTGTTGTTGCTGGAACTCAGTTTAGAGGTCAATTTGAAGGAAGACTAAAAAAAATTATAGATGAAGTAGTTGAAAATGGGAATGTTATTTTAGTAATTGATGAAGTACATAGTCTCGTAGGGACTGGTGATGTTCAAGGCGGATCAATGAATGCAGCCAATATTTTGAAACCAGCTTTAGCAAAAGGGCAAATTCAGATTATTGGTTCGACTACACTTGAAGATTATAGAAAAAACATTGAAAAAGATGCTGCACTTGAAAGAAGATTTCAAAAAGTTTTAGTTGACGAACCCACAATGGATGAAACAGTTGAAATAATAGAAGGTATAAAAGATTATTATCAAGATTTTCATAAAGTGAATATTTCAAAAGAAGTTATTGAAAAAGCAGTTTATTTTTCAGAAAGATATATTACAGATAGATTTTTACCTGATAAAGCAATAGATGTAATTGATGAAGCTGGATCAAGAGCTAATTTAAAGAATAAAGGTTTAGTTGAAATAAAAGTTTTAGAAGATAAGATTAAAGATATTGAAAGACAAAGAGAAAAATTATCATCTGAAGAAGATTATCAAAAATCAGCTGAGTTAAAGATGAAAAGCTATTCAATTTTAAAGAAAATAGAAAACTTGAAAAACGAAATGGAGCATGTTGATATTACGTTTGATGATATTGCATATGTAATTGAAGCGTGGACAAATATTCCGGTTAATAGAGTAAATGAAGAAGAAGCTGAAAGATTACTCAAATTAGAAGAAAGATTGAAAAAAAGAGTAATTGGACAGGATGCTGCAGTTATTAGTTTAGCTAAGACTGTAAGAAGAAATAGATCAGGATTTAAAAGAAAAAGAAAACCTGCATCATTTATTTTTGTTGGTCCTACTGGTGTGGGGAAAACAGAACTAGCAAGAGTATTAGCTGAAGAACTATTTGGTAGTGAAGAAGCTATGATACGAATTGATATGTCTGAATATATGGAGAAGCATACTGTTTCGAAATTAATTGGTGCACCTCCTGGATATATTGGACATGATCAAGGTGGTCAATTAACTGAAAAAGTAAGAAGAAAGCCATATTCGGTAATATTATTAGATGAAATTGAAAAAGCACATCATGATGTTTTCAATATGCTTTTACAAATACTTGAAGACGGGAGATTGACTGATAGTCAAGGGAGAACTGTATTTTTTGATAATAGTATTATAATTATGACTTCAAATGCTGGAACTGACCATAAATCAACAGCTGGTTTTGGAAATAAATCTGATATTAGTTTAAAACAAAGTACAGATTCAGCGCTTAAGAAAATCTTCAGACCTGAGTTTTTAAACAGAGTTGATGAAACAATAATATTTAATAGATTGAAAAAAGATGAGTTAAAAGAGATTATTAAATTAATGATTGAAGAAGTTAATGAAGAAATGAAAGATAAAAATATGAAATTAGTTGTTTCAGATTTAGTGATTGAGTTTATTTTAGAGAAAGGTTATAGCGTTAAATATGGTGCAAGACCTTTAAGAAGAGTTATTCAAAAATTTATTGAAGATGAAATTGCTGAGAAATATTTGAGAAGCATTTATAGTGAAAATGATACTGTTTATGTTGATTTAAAAGATGAGAAGTTAATATTTAGTTAAAATCGGCTAATAAAGTAATAGAAAAAGGATATATTATTTGAAAATTATTTTCAAATTAATATATCCTTTTCTATTATTTACTTAAGTTATCACATTCGATTTCAAATTTTCTAAATTCTTTTTCAATAACTAAAATAAATTCAGCAGTATTATCTTTTAATTTATCTTTTCCAATAAATTCTATTTTTTCAGTTGCTTCAGAAAAAATGGGCATATTAAAATTTAATGATGCACCTTTTAATTTGTGTGCAGTTCTATCCATTGTATAATAATCGTGTTCTAAAACTGCATTTTTTAAATTTTCGATCGAATCAAAATAGATCGTTTTAAAATCTTTTGCTAATTCAATTAGTAAATCCATATCATTTCCTATTTCTAAATATAAGTTTTTAAAATAACTGTGCATAATGCCTCCTATAAGAGATTAAATATTTAAATTTTAAATATTTAGTGAATCTATAATTCTAGTATATTGGTACGAGAATAAAGAGTCAAGATAATGTAAGAAATTTATACTATAATTAATTCCAAAAAAATATGACATAATAACGAAAATATTAGTAAATATTAGTAAAAAAATGAATAAAGCAATTTAATCAAGATGTTGAGCAATTATTTGCTATTAAAAGGTGGTATCATAAAGATAATAGAAAATAATTATTTAGTAAATATTTACTAAAACCGATTGACAATTTACTAATACTATTCTATAATTTAAATATAATTAAATAGAGAGGGTAGATTAATGATTATAGATGAATTAATATCAAAATTTGATAGTGTTTTTGATGAAAAATATAAAAAGAAAACGTTTTTTGCGCCGGGAAGAGTAAATTTAATTGGTGGACATGTTGATTATCACGGTGGTTTTGTTTTGCCTTGTGCGATAAATTTTGGAACATATATGGCTGTTTCAATTAGAAAAGATAATAAAATATTTGGTTACTCAAATAATTTTGAAGAAAAAGGGGTTATCGAATCGAATATAAATGAACTCGATTATTTAGAAACAGATGATTGGTTTAATTATCCTAAAGGTATAATTAAAACTTTAATAGAAAAAGGATATAAAATTTCAAGTGGATTTAATATGTTGTTTTTTGGTAATATTCCTAACGGTGCTGGTTTATCATCTTCAGCTTCGCTCGAATTAGTTATTCTTTATGCATTAAATAATATTTTGGATTTAAAGATAACTACTCTTGAAATGGTACTTATTGCAAAAGAAGTAGAAAATAAATATATTGGTGTGAATTGTGGAATTATGGATCAATATGCAGTAGCATTTGGAAAGAAAAATAATGCTATTTTACTTGATTGTGAACTGAATAAACATGAATACGTTAAAATGGATCTTAAAGATAATAAAATAATGATAATAAATACTAATAAGCAAAGAAAGCTTTCTGATTCAAAATATAATGAAAGAAGAGCTGAAAGCTATTCTGGATTAAAGATACTTTTAGAAAATACAAATAAAAAATCTATTAGTGAATTAAAAATAGAGGATTTTGAGAAATATAATAATGAAATAAGTAATGAAACTGAAAGAAAAAGAGCGAAGCATGTAATTTACGAAAACAATCGAACTATTAGTGCAGGTAAATTGCTCAAGGAAAACGATTTATTGAATTTCGGAAAATTAATTAATGAATCTCATAAATCATTGAAAAATGATTATGAAGTATCATGTGATGAATTAGATTATTTAGTTGAATTAATGATAAATGATGAAAGTGTTCTTGGCTCAAGAATGACAGGAGCAGGGTTTGGCGGATGCACTGTCAATATTGTTAATGAAAACGAAATAGGAAGAATTACTGAAGAAGTGAATAAGAAATATTTTGAAAAATTTGGTTTTTATCCATCTATTTATGTCGCTGATGTAGGTGATGGTTGTAAAGAAATGAGACTTGAGAGCGAAAGCAATTAAGTTTTATTATAAATTATTGTATATTATTAAAAAGGGGATGATGTAATGAAAAAGTTTTTAGTTTTATTGTTAGCATTAGTTATGGTATTATCTGCGGTAGGATGTAGTTCTAGTAGTGATGCACCAGCTGCTGATACGGAAAAAACAGTAGAAAAAACAGAAGAAATGCCTAAAATAGGTGTTACAATTTACAAATATGATGATAACTTTATGTCTTTTGTAAGAAGAGCTATTACAAATTCTGCTGAAGGAAAAGCAGAAGTATTAATGAATGATTCACAAAACACTCAAGCAGTACAAAATGATCAAGTTGATATGATGATTGCAAAAGGCGTTAAATCATTAGCAATTAACTTAGTGGATCCACAAGCTGCTTCTTCAATTATTGCTAAAGCAAAAGAAGCGGATCTTCCAGTGGTATTCTTTAATAAAGAGCCTACTTTAGAAGATTTAAATAGTTATGATAGAGCATGGTATGTTGGAACTGCTTCAAAAGAAGCTGGAATTATTCAAGGTGAAATGATAGCTGAAATGTGGAAAGCTAATCCTGAGTGGGATACAAATGGTGACGGCGTATTATCTTATGTATTATTAAAAGGTGAACCAGGACATCCAGATGCTGAAGCAAGAACTAAATTTGCAGTTTCTTCAATAGTTGATGCTGGAATTAAAGTTGAAGAATTAGAATTACAAACAGGTATGTGGGATTCTGTAAAAGCTAAAGAATTAATGGATGCATGGTTAGCTAAACATGGCGATAACATTGAATTTGTAATTGCTAATAATGATGGAATGGCTTTGGGTGCATTACAATCATTGAAAGCTAATGGATACTTTGCTGGAGATAAATTTATGCCTCTTGTTGGTGTAGATGCAATTCCTGATGTATTAGAGCAAATTAAAGAAGGTACAATTGTTGGTACTGTATTGAATGATGCGGCTAACCAAGGTAAAGCTACTTTAGAATTAGCTAATAACGTTGCTAGAGGAAATGATCCTTTAGAAGGAACAGAATGGAAATTAGTTGATAAAGCAGTTAGAGTTCCATACGTAGGCGTAACAATTGATAATATAGAATTTGCTGAAAAAGCTTACCAATAAAAAATGAGTAATTAAAGATTCGAGTTTACTCGAATCTTTAATTATATTTGAGAGGTGAATTAATGGATAATAAAGATAAATTACTTTTAGAGATGAGAGGTATTACAAAATCATTTCCGGGTGTAAAAGCTTTAGATGGTGTTAATATTAAATTGAAAAAAGGTTCTGTTCACGCTCTTATGGGTGAAAATGGAGCTGGAAAATCGACTTTGATGAAATGTCTTTTTGGAATTTATAAAAAAGATTCGGGGCAAATTATTTTAGATGGAAAAGAAGTAGAATTTTCATCGGCATATGAAGCGCTTCGTAGTGGTGTTTCAATGGTTCATCAAGAATTAAATCAAGTTCTTACTACAAGAGTAATGGACAATATATGGCTTGGAAGATTTCCTAAAAAAGGTTTATTTGTTGATGAAGAAAAAATTTATAATATGACTTTAGAAATTTTTAAAGATTTAGATATTAATATTGATCCAAAAGAAAAATTAGATAAATTACAAGTTTCAGAAAAACAAATGATAGAAATTGCAAAAGCAGTATCTTATGATTCAAAAGTAGTAGTATTAGATGAACCAACATCTTCATTAACGGAAAAAGAAGTAGAGCACTTATTTAGAATTATTAGAAATTTAAAAAGTAAAGGCGTAGGAATTTTATATATATCTCATAAAATGGAAGAATTAGATCAAATTGCTGATGAAGTAACAATACTTAGAGACGGAAAATATATTGCTACACGTGATATTGATGATATTACTGTTGAGCAGATTATTAATCTAATGGTTGGTAGAGATCTTACAAATAGATTTCCTGCGAAAGAAAGTATTCCAGGAGAAACGATACTAAAAGTTGAAGGGTTGACTGCAAAGCAGCAACCATCAATTAAAGATATTTCTTTTGAATTAAGAGAAGGAGAAATATTAGGAATTGCAGGTTTGGTTGGCTCTAAGCGTACAGATGTACTTGAAACAATATTTGGTGCTAGAGAAATGGAATCGGGTCATTTATATTTAAGGGGAAAAGAAATTAATAATTCGAATCCTCATAAGGCAAGTAATAACGGCTTTGCACTTATTACAGAAGAAAGACGCGAGACAGGGATATTTGGTGATTTAAGTGTTTCGTTTAATTCAATTATTTCAAATATTTTTGAATATAGAAAAAATAACAGATTACTTGATAATAATAAAATATTGAAGGATGCTGATTGGGTAATTGATTCTATGAGTGTTAAAACTCCTAATAAAAAAACAAAAATTCAAAGTTTATCAGGTGGAAATCAACAAAAAATTATAGTTGGTAGATGGTTATTAACTAATCCTGATGTGTTGTTAATGGATGAACCTACAAGAGGAATTGATGTAGGTGCTAAATATGAAATTTATCAATTGATGATTGAATTAACAAAAAATGGAAAAGGTGTAATAATGGTTTCATCAGAAATGCCTGAATTAATTGGAATAACTGATAGAATAATGGTAATGAGTAATGGGCGTTTAGCTGGAATAGTTGAAACTAAAACTTCAACTCAAGAAGATATTTTAAGATTAACAAATAAATATCTATAAAAATGGAGGAAATCTATGTCAGAGATGAGAGAAAAAATAAAAAATACAAGTGTTAATGACATTAAAAAATTTATGTTAAATAATGCGATATTTTTTGTACTATTGGGGTTGTTAGTTATAATTGTAATTTTAGAACCTACATTTATATCGTTTAGGAATTTTAAAAATATTCTAGCACAATCTTCTACCAGAGTTATTATGGCTCTTGGTGTAGGTGGAATAATTGTTGCAAAAGGTACGGATTTATCACTAGGTAAACTTGTTGGGCTTGCTGCCGTAATTTCAGCATCGTTATTACAAGCACCGGAATATGTATACAGAATGTATCCGGATTTACCACAATTACCAATAATTTTGCCAATATTACTTGTAATGCTTATTACTGGTGCATTTGGATTTGTTAATGGTTTTGTAATTTCTAAATTTAAAGTTGATCCATTTATTCAAACATTAGGTATGATGATTATTGTTTATGGAGTAAATTCGCTTTATTATGATAGACCTCCATATGGTGCACAACCTATTGGTGGACTTGATGAAAAATTTGCACATTTTGCACAAGGTTATTTTACAGTTGCAGGATTTGATATACCGTTCTTAGTAATATATGCAGCTATTACCACCATAATTGTATGGGTAATATGGAATAAAACAGTTTTTGGTAAAAATATTTTTGCAATAGGCGGAAATTCAGAAGCTGCATTTGTATCAGGTGTAAATGTTACTAAAAATTTATTAATGATATATACTTTTGCAGGGATATTATATGGTCTTGGTGGATCTTTAGAAGCAGCGCGTATTGGAACTGCTACTAACAATACTGGAAATATGTATGAGTTAGATGCAATTGCAGCTTGTATAGTTGGTGGATTATCATTTGATGGTGGTATTGGAACTATACCAGGTATAGTTGCAGGTGTACTAATTTTCCAAGTAATTGCTTATGGTTTATCATTTATTGGAGTAAGTCCATATTTACAGTATATTATTAAAGGTTTAATTATTATTGTTGCTGTTGCAATAGATAGTAGAGAAAGAGCTAAGAAAAAATAATTATAGGAGAAAATAATGATAATAAAAGGTATTGCTTACTATCCTGAACATTGGAATGAAAAAAGTTGGGATGAAGATTTAAAGAGAATAAAAGATTTGAATGTCAATACTATTAGAGTTGGCGAGTTTGTGTGGGCTTTAATAGAACCAAATGAAAATGAATTTAATTTTGAAAAATTTGATTTGATGATTGAAAAAATTTCTTCATATGATTTTAAGATTTTAATTGGAACTCCAACTGCAACTTTTCCTTCATGGGTAGTAAGTAATTACCAAAATATTTTAGCAAGTGGTAGGAAATACGGTACAAGAAGACAATATTGTTATAATTCAAATGATTATTTAAAACTTTCAAAAATTATTACAGAAAAAATAGTTAAAAGATATAGTAATAATGAAAATGTGATTGGATTTCAGATAGATAATGAAATTGGTCATGAAGGTAGTGATTTTTGCACATGTTATAACTGTAAAAATAACTTTAGACTTTATTTAGAAGAAAAATATAAAACAATTGAAAATTTAAATAATATTTGTGGCAATGTTTTTTGGGGGCAAATTTTTAATTCTTTTAAAGATGTGCCAATTCCTTTTGATGATTTATTAGGGCATAATCCAACATTAAGATTGGAATATGCAAATTTTATGTCAAAATCTGCAGTGAATTATTTAAATGAAATGATAAAAGTTGTTAAAAATAATAAAAATGAAAATCAGTTTATTACTACAAATCTTCCTGGAGGACTTTTTAATAAATGGTTTGATGCGAATAGACTTGTTGAAAATATTGATTTTGTTTCTTTTGATAATTATCCTATTTGGGGTGGTGAAACAAATAATGCTAATCATGTAAAAGTGGCTATGGAACTTGATATGGTTAGAGGATTAAAAAATCAAAAATTTTGGATTGTTGAACAGTTGATGGGTGCACAAGGTCATGATTATGTTGGATTTTTACCTAGAAAAAATCAAGCAAAATTATGGGCAATGCAAGCTCATTTAAGAGGTGCAGAAAATATTTTCTTTTTTAGATATAAAGGTCTTAATAAAGGTGAAGAACAGTTTTGCCAAGGAATATTTGATGTGGATAATAGAATCAACTCTAAATATTATGAAGTACAAAGTTTTTTTGAAGATGTTGATGGCGATTTTAACACGGAAAATTTAAAAATGGAAAATGAAATTGCTATGATTTACGATTATAAAAATATATGGTCGTGGAAAATTCAACCACAATCCAAAAAGTTTGATTTTTCAAATGAATTTTTAAAACATTATAAATCAATATATGATTTAAATGTTAATGTTGATATAATATCAACTGAAAAAGATTTTGATAAGTATAAGATTTTAATTATGCCTAATATGCAAATTATTGACGATTTACTATATGAAAAAATTAAAAAGCAACTAGAGAATGGGAAAACTATAATATTTGGTTATAGATCAGGAATAAGAAATGAATTTAACAATATGAGACTTAGAAATAATATTTTAGAAGATTTAATTGGTGCTTATATTGAAGGTTATGAAGCTTTAGATGAAAATTCTAATGTTAATGTATTTTATGATAATAAAGAGTTTGAATTATCAGTGTGGCGTGATATTCTAAAAATTACAACAGGAGAAAGTATTATTAAATATTCGGATTTTAGTTTTGAGGAAAATTCTTGTATAGTGAAAAATAAGTATTTAAATGGAAATGCTTATTATTTTGGAGCATCTTTACCAAGTAATTTATCAAAACTTATTTATAACAAAATATTAAATGAAAATAATATTGAAAATATTAGTTTAAATGAAGATATTGAAATGATAAAATTAAAATATAAAGATAAAAGTAAAAATTATATTTTAAATCATGGATATACTAAAAATAATGAAGTGAATCCGATAACTTATATCAGGAGATGATATCATGGCCACAATAAAAGATATTGCAAAATTAGCAGAAGTTTCGCCTGCAACAGTTTCAAGAGTACTAAATTATGATATGAAACTTTCTGTTTCAGATAAAACAAGAGAAATGGTTTTTAAAGCAGCAAGAGAACTTCATTATGAGAAATATAAAAAAAATAAAGATAAAGCTCATAAAATTAATAAAAAGAATGAAGATTTAGTCATCGGAATAAGCCAATGGTATTCGCCGCAGCAAGAACTTGCTGATCCTTATTATTTAGCAATAAGATCGGGAATTGAAAAAGAGTGTTATGAAAATAAAATAAAGACTGTTACTATTTTTAAGGACGAAAATGGCATTAGCACAAATGAATTAAAAAGTGTTGATGCAATTATTGCTATTGGTAAATATTCAGAAAATGAAATTAAAGTTTTTTCAAATCTAAATAACAATCTTATTTTTGTTGATTCTTCACCAAATGATAAAATATATGATTCTATTGTAATTGATTTTAGAAATGCTGTAAGAAATGTTCTTGATTATTTTTTTTCGGATGGACATACAAAAATTGCTTATATTGGTGGTAAAGAATATGTAGGAAGAAATTATTATGAAATTAAAGATCCGAGAGAAATATATTTTAGACAATATTTGGAAGAAAGAAATTTATATAATGAAAATTTTATAAGAACCGGTGTTTTCAGTGTTGAAGATGGATATAAATTAACTAAAGCACTTGTTGAGGAGGTAGAGATAACTGCGATTTTTGTTGCTAGTGATTCAATGGCTGTAGGAGCATTAAGAGCATTGCATGAACTTGATATTAAAGTTCCAGAAGATATTAGTATTATCGGATTTGATGATATTACAACTGCTGAATATCTAATTCCGCCTCTTACTACAATAAGAGTTCATACTGAATATATGGGACGTGTTGCAGTTCAAAGAATTATTAATAAACTTATGTATGAAAGAGATATACCTCAAAAAATTGTAATTCCAACTGAATTGATTATTAGAAAGAGTGCAATAAATATTAAAAAGTAGGTGTTGATATAAATATTAATAAGGAAATTTCAAAATTAATTGAATATGCATTAATAAATAAAATGATTGAAAAAGAAGATGAGATATATGTTGCTAATAGACTTATATCATTTTTAAAGATTAATGAATTTAAAAAAGAAAAATTTGATATGGAAATAAATTTAAATGATATATTAGATAATATTATTGAATATGGACTTGATAAAAATATAATTGAAAAAGATATGATGGCATTCAAGGATGTTTTTGATTCTGAAATTATGAATTTTTTTATAAAAAGGCCAAGTGAAATTAATAAAACTTTTTATAAATTGTATGATGAAAAAAAAGAGAAAGCGACTGATTGGTTTTATAAATTAAGTAAAAATTCAAATTATATAAGAACTGAAAGAATTAAAAAGAATTTAAAATGGAAAACAAGTAGTGTTTATGGTGATGTGGATGTTACAATTAATTTGTCAAAACCTGAAAAATCACCTGAAGAAATAATAATGGCTTCTAAATCTATTTCAAGCAATTATCCTAAATGTTTTTTATGTAAGGAAAATGAAGGTTATAATGGCAGATTAGATCATCCTGGAAGAGCTAATCATAGAATTATTCCTATAAATTTAATTGATGAAAAATGGTTTTTTCAATACTCACCATATTCTTATTTTAATGAACATGCTATAGTATTAAAAGATAAACATGAACCAATGAAAATATGTTTAAAAACGTATGAAAGACTGTTAAGCTTTATTGAGAAATTTCCTCATTATTTTTTAGGATCAAATGCTGATTTACCAATTGTTGGTGGATCAATACTAAGTCATGACCATTTTCAAGGTGGCCGATATGAATTCCCTATTGAAAAAGCAGAAATTATTTATAGTGTAGAACTTAAAAATTACCAAAATGTAGATTTAAGTATAATTGATTGGCCTATGTCAGTTATTAGAATTTCTGGGGCTGATAAAAAAGAACTTTCAAAACTTGCATGGAAAATTACTGAAAATTGGAAAAAATATAATGATGAATCTGTAAATATTTTATCTAAAACTGATGTGATGCATAATACTATTACACCTATTGCAAGATTTAGAAGTAATAAATATGAAATAGATCTTGTTTTAAGAAACAATAGAACTAGTCTCGAGTTTCCAATGGGAATCTTTCATCCGCATGAAGATGTACATCATATTAAAAAAGAAAATATTGGATTAATTGAAGTAATGGGATTAGCAGTATTGCCTAAAAGATTAAAAAACGAAATTAATGAAATTTCAAATGTGTTATTAAATAATATTAAAATAGATGAAAATATTAAATATCATGAAAAATGGATAAATAGTATGAAAGAAAAATATGAATTTGAAAACGAAGAGAAAACGTTAGAAATAATTAGAGAAGAAATTGGTTTGATTTTTATAAAAGTTTTAGAATATTCTGGAGTATTTAAACGTGATGAAAATGGTTTAAATCGTTTTAAGAAATTTGCTAACAAGTTAGAAAATATAAAGTAGTATTTTCCTCCCATAAAGAGACTTTAACGAGTCTCTTTTCTCTATGCAAAATTAATGGTATAATTTCTTTAAGAGGAGTGATAATGTGGATAAAGATAAAAAAGAAATAAGAAATGAAATGATAAAATTAAGAGATGCAATACCATTTGAAAATAAAAAAATAAAAGATGATAAAATTTTTAATAAATTAATTAATAACGTTGATTTTAAAAAAGCAAATAATTATTTTTTGTTTGTTAGTTTTAGAAGCGAAATAGAAACGAAAACAATAATAAATTATTTAATTGATAGAAATAAAAATGTATTTGTGCCAAAAGTAGTTGGAAATATTATGAAATTATATTTGATAAAAAGTTTGGATGATTTAGAAAAAGGTGTAATGGGCATAATGGAGCCTAGAGAAAATTTAAAGGAATTAACTAATGAAAAACTTGATTTTATTTTAATGCCTGGTCTTGCATTTGACAATTTAGGTGGACGAATAGGATACGGTGGAGGATATTATGATAAATTTTTAAGTTCTTTAGATTATCTTAATACAGTACCTAAAATTGCAATCGCTTATAAATTTCAAGTGATTAACAGCATTCCTATGAAAGATTATGATATAAGAGTTGATAATATTATTACTGATTAAGAGGAGTTAGAATGATTGATAAATTATTTGACGAAATGAAAAAAGATGGAAGTAGAACAATAATAAGAGGTATGGCAATTGCTTTTTCAGTGGATATATTTTGCAGAGTTTTTGGTGTTTTAGATCCTGTACCCAAATATTTTTTAATGCTAATATTAATTATTGCAACAACACCTGGTATGGGGCTTGTTAAAAGGAAATAGTAATGGGAGATGATATGGAATATATAACATTAGTAAATGAAAATGATGAAATAATAGGGAAAGAAGAAAAAATGAAAGCGCATGTTGATGGAATTCTTCATAGAGCATTTTCAATAATTGTAGTAAATGATAATAATGAAATGTTAATTCATAGAAGAAATAAAGAAAAATATCATTCTGGTGGAATGTTAACTAATACATGTTGCTCTCATCCTAGATATGGTGAAAAACTCTCTGATGCAATTCATAGGCGTTTAATTGAAGAAATGGGATTTGATTGTGAAATGGTTGAAGTTTTTAAATTTCTTTATAAAAAAGAATTTGATTATGGTTTAACTGAACATGAATATGATCATGTATTTATTGGCAGATATAATGGCAGTGATATTTTCCCAGATAAAAAAGAAGTTGATGAATATAAATGGATAAAACTTAATGATTTAATTAATGACATTAAAAACAATAGTGATGAATATACTCATTGGTTTAAAATTATTATGAAAGAAATTAAAGAAAGAGAATTAAACGTTTTTGAGGTGATTTAGTGAAAATAATTGACGTTTTAGTTAGAATAGCAAAAAAATTTAATGAAAATGATATTGATTGGGCAGTTGGAGCAAGTCTGTTATTGTATTTTCATGATATTGTTAAAGAACCGCATGATATTGATATTGTAATAGATAAAAAAGATGAAGCGATAGTGCAAAAAATAATGAATGAACTTGGAAACGAAAAAAAATCAAAAGATGTAAAAAATTATAGAACTGGAGTATTTCATAAATTTAATATTGATAATATTGAAATTGATATTATTGGAGAATTTATAATAATTTTAGAAAATGAAGAATATTTGCATCCTTTTCCAATTAAAAATAAAGAATATATTTTAATTGATAATACTAAAATTCATTTAGATAGTTTATTAAATTGGGTTAATACATATAATGCTATGGGTGATCCAAAAAAAAGAGTGAGTTTAATAGAGAGGTATTTAAAAAATAAATAGACATATGTCGGAAATGTGCTATTATAGTATAAAGGACGTGATTATATGGTAAGACCTAGAAAAGTGCGAAGAATTGGATATAGACCTGAATTTGATGAATATACTCCATCAAAAGATAGATGTATTGAATTAACTTTTGAAGAACTTGAATCAATTCGATTGATAGATTATGAAAAATTAAATCAACAGGAAGCATCTGAGTTAATGAATGTAGGTCGAACTACTTTGCAAGCTATTTATAAATCAGCACGCGAAAAAATTTCTGTTGCTTTAATAGAAAATATTTCAATAAGCTATTTAGATAATGATTGTTATGAGTTTTATCAAAGGCATGGTCATGGCAGAGGAATCGGTATGGGAAGAATGCAAGGGCAAGGACGCGGAAGAAATAGGAAAAAAGAATAAAAAAATAAAAAAAGATATTGACATATGTCAATAACGTATATATAATATTTTCAGTTAGAACTATTAGAAGATATTATATAAAAAGGAGAATGTTATGGCAAATAGAAATGGTCAAGGCCCAGAAGGAAAAGGTTCAATGACAGGAAGAGGAATGGGAAATTGCAGCGGTAACGCTACTGAAACAAATGGGACATTTGTTAGAGGAGCTGGAAGAGGCGCAGGACAGCCTGCAAGAGGAATGGGTCGTACTCAAGGCGCTGGACAAGGTCGAGGAAGAAATAGAAGATAATAATATTAACGAGTTTTTGATTTAATCATTAACTCGTTTTTTATTTTTTGTAAAATATTTAAAAGAGAACAATTAAATTTGATAAATGTCATTTTTGTTGATATTATAGATTTTGAAAGGATTTTTGGAGGTGAAAATGAGTATTATAAATGTAAAAAATTTAAGTCATGGATTTGGTGCCAGAGTTATATTTGAAGATGTTTCTTTTAGATTATTACAAGGTGAACATGTAGGATTAATTGGAGCTAATGGTGAAGGCAAATCAACTTTTATGAATATTATAACGGGTAAATTAATGCCGGATAAAGGAGAAGTTGAATGGTCTAAAAGATTTAGAGCTGGATATTTGGATCAGCATACAGTTTTAGAAAAAGGAAAATCTGTTAGAGAAGTATTAAGAGATGCATATAAATATCTTTTTGAATTAGAAGCAGAAATGAATGAAATATTTGATAAAATGGCTACTGCAACTGAGGATGAGTTGGAAGCTCAATTGATAGAAGTTGGGGATATACAGCATATATTGGATCATAATGATTTTTATATTATAGATACAAAAATTAATGAAGTAGCACGTGGACTTGGTGTTATGGATATCGGTATGGATAATGATGTTTCTGAATTGAGTGGTGGGCAAAGAACTAAAATATTATTGTCTAAGCTATTATTAGAAAAACCAGAGATTTTATTATTAGATGAGCCTACTAACTTTTTAGATGAAGTGCATATTGAATGGCTGAAGAGATATCTATTGGAATATGAAAATGCATTTATCTTAATATCTCATGATATACCATTTTTGAATAGTGTCATAAATTTGGTATATCACATGGAAAATGGGGGATTAAACAGATATGTAGGAGATTATTATAATTTTGAGAAACTGCATGAAGCTAAAAAGAAGCAAGTTGAAGCTGCATATAAAAAACAACAGCAGGAAATATCGAATTTGAAAGATTTTGTGCAAAGAAATAAAGCAAGAATTTCAACTAGAAATATGGCTATGTCTAGACAGAAAAAATTAGATAAAATGGAAAAGATAGAATTAATTAAAGAAAAACCAAAACCAATTTTTAATTTTAAAAAGGCTAGAACTTCTGGTAAAGAATTATTTGAAACAAAAGATTTAATTATAGGTTATGATGAACCGCTTTCAAGTAAATTAAATATTGCTATGGAAAGAGGACAAAAAATTGCTATTAAGGGTGCTAATGGAATTGGCAAAACAACTTTACTTAGAAGTATTTTGGGTGAAATAAAATCATTAAATGGAAAAATAGAATTAGGGCAATTTCTTCATATAGGTTATTTTGAACAGGAATTCAAAGGTGATGGAGATAATACTTGTATAGAAGAAATTTGGTCAGAATTTCCTTCTATGACTCAGTACGAAGTGCGTTCTGCTTTAGCAAGATGTGGATTAACTACAATGCATATTGAAAGTAAAGTGAGAGTTTTATCGGGCGGAGAACAAGCTAAAGTAAGATTATGTAAATTAATTAATAGAGAATCAAATTTCTTGGTTTTAGATGAACCTACAAATCACCTTGATATAGATGCAAAAAAAGAATTAAAAAGGGCATTAAAAGCTTATACAGGATCTATTTTAATGATTAGTCATGAATCTGAATTTTATAACGAGATAGCTACTGATATATGGGATGCAAATGAGTGGACTACAAAAATAGTTTAGTTAATATATTTATAGTTATCCTTATAATTAACTCGTTTTTTATTTTTTGGAAATGTGCTATAATTAAGCTATTAAAAAGAATTATATTAAGGGGTAGAATATATGAGATTAATTGCTGTTGGATGTGGTGGTTTTATTGGAGCTTCATTAAGATATTTAATTTCTGGTTGGAGTTTAAAATTATTTGGAGGAGCTTTTCCATATGGAACTTTATTAGTAAATATACTAGGTGGATTTTTAATAGGCTTTATAATGAAAGGGAGTATGGGAACATTTACAATTTCACCTACAATGAGAGTATTTCTAACTACTGGTTTAATGGGTGGACTTACAACGTTTTCAACTTTTAGTTATGAAACAATAGGAATGTTAGAAGAAAACAATTATTTACTTGGCAGTCTAAATATTATGCTAAATTTATCTTTTAGTTTGATAGGTGTTTATTTAGGGAAAATGATGATTGATATTATTTAGGGGGTTAGGTTCACTAAGAATGGAGGGGAATTATGTTATTTAAAAAAAATCATTATTCGTTTTTAATTTTGATTATTGTAATTAGTGTTGTATCTGTATTATTTGTCGGATGTGGTAAAGATGATGAAAAAGATGTTTCTGATATAATTGATTCTGAGGTGATTAATGAAGAACCAAAATTAGTTAATGATGAGACTATTATGCAGGATGGAGAAGAAACTGTTATAGAAACAACGATTGAAGAAACTCCAGTTGTTGAAGAAGTTCCAGCTGTTGAAGAAAAACCAGTTGATAATTTCAGAATAAAAGGTAGCAATACAAATGGTAATTTAAATAATAAAGGATTAGTAGTATTTGATAATGTTACAAAAAATCATATTTTGAGTGTTGGAAATGCAGTGTATCAATTTAATGTTGAAACAGATAATATAACAAAGTTGTTTTCAGTTGAAAATGGAGGACGTGCAACTTATTTGAATATAGCTAAAGAGTGGATATATTTCATTAATACTGCTAATAACTGGGTTTATAGAGCAAGTAGAAGTGATTATAGTATAATTGAAACTGTGGTTGAACAAGAGTGCTTAAGTATAATGAGAGAGCAAAGTTACTTGTTTTATTTAGTAGAAGAAGATGGTGTGAATGTTCTTTACGAATTAACTGATAATGGCAATCTTTTTAAAGCTAAACATAATATGTTCTTGATTAGTCATTACTATTCAAAACTTTATTATTATGTAGATAGTCCTCTTAGTCCAAGTCAGATAGAATTGAGTTCGCTAGAAGGCCATGGTAAGTATAGATTGCAGTATTTGACGGGGATTGCAGATGAATTATATGAAATGTTTGCATATGATGATCAGAAGTTATTATTAGTTTGTGAATTTGATAATGAAAAAAAATTATATAATTATAAAGATAATGAGTTAGTATTGGTATTGAATCAAAAGAATATAAAAGATATAAATTATGAAGGAGAATATTTTTATTTTATTAGTGAAGGAGAAAATGGATCTTCTATTTGTAAAGTCGATATACAGACTTTTGAAAAAACATTGATTTTATCGAATACTTCTAATATTGAATCATTAAATGTTATTAATAAATGGTTATATTTTACAAATAATAATTCTGATAATTTATATCAACTGAAACCAGGTGATTTAGAACCTAAATTGATAGTTGTCGATTAGGTATAAAGTGTTTATATTAAAAAAGGATACTTAGTAATTTACTAAGTATCCTTTTTAGTAGTTTTTATTAATCTAACATTGTATTTGTCCCAGTATATGAAACTATATTTCTACCTTCTTCTATAAATGTCAAGATAAAAATGTACAGTTGAGTATATTTAAATCACTTTAATTTCGCTATTTTCATCAGATATTTTTGAAAGAGCATAAGCTGCTCTGTATGAATTGCCCATGATATTTATCAAACTTGAATGATGAAT
>JAMOQG010000008.1 GCA_027064135.1 Peptostreptococcaceae bacterium
AAATAAATACTTATTATCTTCCATTCCATTCATTTGAGGTACTTCAAAATAGTATTTAAGCATTGACATATTTATTGTTTTTCCAAATCTTCTTGGTCTGGTTATTACTGTTATTTTTGATTCCGTATCTATTATTTCTTTTATAAGTAGTGTTTTATCTACATAATAAACATTACTTTCTATAAGTTCTTTAAAGTTATCTATGCCTATTCCTATTTTTCTTTTGTTTTTATTTTTCAAATCACACCTCCGAGCCTTCTTATATTTATTATACAACAGATATTTTTTTATTTCAGTTCTTATTTCGGTAGTGAAAAACGTTCACAAAAATTGCGAACGTTTTTTTAATATTTATTAATGATCTTTTCTCTATAATCAATAGTAATTGTATCTTTAATATGATTTATAAAATTTGCTATAAGTGCTGTTGCATCAGCTTTGTTTAAATAAACATCAGGTCTAAAAGTACCATCTGGATATCCATGAACAAGTCCTATTTCATTCGCAACATATACTGAATCTCTTGCCCATTTAGGAATCATTTTATCATCAGTAAAAGTAGTTGTATAAGGTGGCATAGGAGCTAAATATTCTAATCCTAATGCGTTTACCATTATTTTAATTGCTTCAGCTCTTGAAATCGGTCTATATGGTTTGAAATAACCATATTCTCCATTAATTATTTTTCTTTCCTTTAAAAACTTAATATAGTTATAATCAATATCACTATTTTCAATATCAAAAAACAGTTTATCAGTTTTATCTCTATCTCTTATTATTTGATCAGTTAAATCTGATTTTTCAATATCCGCAAGTGAATTTGCTATAGCTTTTCCAAACATTATTCTATTCATCTGTGAATTTGGAGCAAAATATTCATTTGAATTATCAAATATGCCAAGAGAACATAAAAGAAAAATATTATCTTCAGCCCAATGTCCTCCAATATCTTTTATCTTAGGACTTATTAGACTTTCATAATCTGTTATTACATCCTTAGTAATATTTTTTTCGCTTTCAATTCTATTTAATTCATCTATAGTACCACCTGATATTGTAGGTAGATTATAAGTACACTGAACAATATTTTCCATTGTATTATTTTTTACATAGCTTCCTCTAAAAGAAATATTTTGAGGATCAGTCTCTATATACTGAAATCTTTTCTTATCAATAGACGAATTCTTTGTTGTAATATTTGCACTCCACTTAGGAGAGTCATCAAAAGACGACTCTTTCATTGTAATTTCATGTTCTAATATTAAAGTTTCACTATCTCCCCAATAATGACTATATCCAATATCTGTAAGAGAATTTATTTTATGAACAATTACGCCATCATTTGTTATTGCATCACCGTTAATATAATATTTTCTTTCAAAATAAACATTTCCAGAATAATAATCAACAGCTGGTGTATTATCAATTAATTTTGATCTATCAAATAGAAAACTTCCCAAATTATATGAAACACCATTTGCAGTTATTGACTCATCTATTTTATTTATATCCGCTTTATAAATTGTTTGACTTAGTTCACTATCCTTTTTATTTGTAATATCATAAGTAATTTCTCTTGTTAATATTACATTCTCATCTGTATTAGAAAGCTCAAAAGAAAAGGTACGCGAATAATTATCTTTATCAGGAATATCTGAAACTTCACAAGTTCCTGATAAAAGTATTGGTTTTCCAGTTAAAAAGAAATACTCTGAATATTCATTAACACCCGCATCCATAGTAGGATCACCTACTACTCCAGCTTCATAAGTAACAATATCAGCAAATGAAACTGATGATATAAGAAGCAAAAATATAATTAAAATTAATGTTTTTTTATACATATTATTCATCCTCTACAAATATAACTAATGCATCCTCTTTAATTCTCATTAGATATAGATAATCTCCAATTTCTACATCTGATGGTTCAATTTCTTCATTTCCTTTTATTATTATTGCATCAGTATATTCAAAATAAGTATCTGAATTATTTGGAACCCAACCGCCTTGATAACCCATGTAATCATGAGTATCTGTAATTTTATATCTTTTATAAAGATCCATTTTTTCAACAAGCATTCCTCTTGTAAATACCGATGTTTTTAACATGTCGTATAATTTTTCATTTGCTTTTTCAACAGTTGAATTTCCATTATCAAGATCTTGATTTGCCATTAATCCAAGATGTCTTAAATTCATTCCAATTATTCCAAAGTTTCCATTTGTAACAAAATAAGAATAATATTTTTCATAAGGTACACCTTTTGAATCAGTAGATTTATTTTCAACCTTTGAGTATGAACCATTAAATAATTCATTTTTAGTTAATTCAATTACATTATCTTTATCAGTAATGTCTTTTACAATCGATTCAGTAAATAAATAATATTTTCTTGATTCATCTGTTTCTATTTGATTAAATTCATTACCACTTATTGAAGTATAATTAGATAAAGTTATTGAATTATAATTTACATCTTCTAAAGTCCCAAAATGAATATTGTCAAATATTCTATCTCCCATTGTAGTTACTTTTACAAGATTTGCAGTATTCGATCCTTTATAAAATTCACTTACAACTAAAACAGAATCATCTTTATCAAGTAAATCACTAGATATTAATCTTCCATCTTTAACTATAATTGTTCCTTCGTTATAATTAACATTCATATTGTTATCAAGTTCAAATTTATTAATAGTTTTATCTATGGAATCAATCCTATCTGATATTACAAATTCTCCACCATCTTTAATAGAAATTTTAATTCCATTTTCATCTCCATATGAATTTTCAACTACAATATATATTGTTTCACCTTTAAAATCTCTTACTAAATCTTTTAATTTTACTAATTGATCACTATTATAAATTCTTACATTATCATCAATTGACAATGTTTTATTGTAACTGTCTAAATCAATCCATTCAGTATTTTTTAAATATTCAGGTTTCGAAATATTAAGAGTCATATTACCTTGATTAACACTTTGTAAAATTCCTTTATATATCTGCTTAACAAGTCTTTCTTGACCATCAACTTCTATTTTTGAAATTTCATCAGTATAAATATCATCAAAATAAATTTTTACATTGTCACCTTCTTTTAAAGCAAGCTCACTTATATTTCTTCCTTCTTTTATTAAAATTGTATCTTCATTAATTTTATAATATTCTTTATCTCCATTATTTAATTCAAAATAAACTCCGAATGCATATTTCCTATATACTTTACCAGTTCTTACTTTGCCGTATTTCGGAATATATCCTGGATTGACAAATGTTTCAGAATCTATCATTGTAATATAACCATTATTTACTTGTAATTTAACATCTTGTCCATATTCAAGATTTGATATCAAACTAGGTCTGTCATTTATTTCAACTTCACAGTATTTTGAAACAGGGTACTTTACAACTCTGTCATTATAATCAAAGACTTCAATATAGTCATCACCAACTTCTCTTATAGTTCCACTAACAAGTTCTGTTTCAAATTCTCCAACTTTAATATATATTACTTTATTATCATCTTTTATCAACAAAGCAATTTTATCATTAACTTCTAAAAGATCAGTTCCTGAAGCTTCACCATTTTTATAAACAGATATATCATTTTTAATTCCTGTTGCTAAATCAGTATCAATAATTAAATCATATGTGTTTCCATTAATAGTTGCAATTCTAATCCTTTTTCTGTTTATTATAGTATTAACACCATTTTGCTTTTCATCATCAATACTTTTAACAGTTGCAAGTAAAAGATTTGTATTTTCTTCATTCTTTTGAATTTCTTGTATTTTCTTAAGTACAGAATTATCATTTAATACATCTGCAAAATACACTTCATTATCTTTTATAAAATAATTAATTTCATCTCCAAGTGATATGTTTTTACTTGAAGAAAGAATACCATTTTTATAAGTAGCGAATTCATTTTGTTTTTTATTAGATAAATTCTTTTTAGCAATAACTTTAGTAATTGTATCATCTGAATTTCTAACATAGATTTCTTTAATGTTTTCATTGTTCTCAATTTTTTCTGTAATGTTCACAACAAGACCAAATTGCGATTTTATATTTCTTTCTTCATACATACTCTCAGATAATTTATCAACAATTGATGCCATTTGACCACGAGTTACATTATTTTTAGGATTAAAATTTCCATCATTATCATAATCCATTATTCCTTCATTAGAAACAGCTTGTATAATTCCTCTAAGTGAAGGATCAACTTCAATCCAATCATTGAACCCAAATATTTTAGATAAATCATTAAACTCTTCAGTTAAATTTGAAACTCTAAATATCCATTTTACAAGTACATCTTTTGTTATTTCAGTATTTAGATATTGCAATTCATTTGGAAGTATTATTCCTGCAGCTTGAGCTTGCTTCAAATACTCTTGATTATACATATCTTTTACTGTTGTAATATCAAGACCCTGTGCATTAGTAAGTACATTTTGTTGAACTACAGCTTCATTTCCTAAAAATCTTACAAGAAAAGTTAAAGCTTCATATCCCGTAATGTTTTTCTCAGGATTAAAATCAAAACTTCCATATTTTTCAATTATCCCTTCAGCAGCAAGTTTAACTATTTCCTTTTCATAAGTTGCGTTGTTAATATCTCTAAAAACAGAATTAAATAGCACTTCATAACCATTTGAAGCACCATATAATTCTTCATCTACATCATTGCCATTATCAGTTGGAATAAGTTCAGGCACAAAAATATCCATTTGGTCAAAACCATAACTCATAGTTGTCATAATCATTATTATCATTATAAATAACGCTACGTATTTTTTCATATAATCACTCCATTAATATTTTAAAATAATATAGTATCCAGAAATCTTAGCATCAATTGTTAAAGTGTTTCTTGTTTCATTATTTAAAGCATTAACTTCATTCCAACTATTAATCCCATTAAATCTAAAAAGACCTATATTATCGCTTTCATTTAAATACATATCGTCATAAGTTATACCAAAGTTAATATTTCCATTTAACTCTTTTATCTCACTTGCTTCAATATTGTTAATTGCATAAAAGTCTAATCTATACACTTTTGAAATTGCTTTCTTTCCTCTTGGTAAATAATTTTTAATTATCGAAGTATAATCATCATCAATAAACTCATTACTAATTCTTGCATAAGTATCATTATAAAAATTAAGTTCTCTAAACTCCTGAGTATTGAAACTTATTGGTGTAAATTGAAGCTGAGTATCACCAAAATCAATAGCAATTAAACTTGTATTATTAATTACTTTATTTCCAGGAATATTTATAATTTTTTTTGATCTATTATCAAGATCAGTTAAAGTAATTACTACAGTAGGATCTATTGATTTATCAGTAATATTTAAAGTAACTTCATTTTCAGTATGAATTTCTTCATAATTTAATCCTTCTTCAACACCAAGATCTTTATCATCATCAGGTGGTCCAATTTCTTCAACATCTTCAAGTTCATCATAATCTAAACTAACTATATTAGACCAATTTGAAGGTCCATATTTATTTACTGCTTTCAAAACTAAATAAAGTTTTTCATCAGATTTCATATTTTCAACGCCAGGTAAATTTGTAATTTTATAAGGCTCTAATTTAGTAGTATCAATATATGAAAAATCCATATAATCGTTATTAATTAATTTTGTTTTACTCTTATCCCCAAGATATGAATATATTTCAAAATAATCAACATCTTCAGATGAATAATTAAATATTTTAATATATCTATTATCTATTAATTCAACTTCTAAATTTACAGGATCAGAAGGTATTGGAACACGATAATCAATTATTGCATTATCTTTTGAAATACCACTATCATTATTTATTACAACTATATGATACACTTTTTCTGATTCAATTGGAGGTGAAGTAACAATTATATTTTCACTATCAATGTATTCTACATTTGTTGCTTTTATTCCATTTTCAACTATATAATATTCATCATTTTCATTAAGTCCAACATCACCAGTTTGATCGTCAGTTAATCTTAATGAATACGTCCCACCAAACAGTACAGTTGGGTTTTCTAAAAAACCAGTTCCTTTTAATCGTATTTTATCTCCACCTTCAACAGATACTCTTGTTTTAATTTCACTTCCATCTTCAGTATAAATATCACTATCAACTTCTGGATGCGAAACTATTTTTAATCCATCTTTAACTATATCAATACCATAGTCTTCATTTAAAACTTGAACATCTTTATCGCCTATAGTTAAACCAGTTGGAGTAATAAATTCAATAATGCTTCCAACATCATTTACTGTTACATCGTAAATTGGAACACCACCTCTTGAACCTATTATTACATAACCATTTTGTCTGAAATCTTTACCAGTTATTACTATTTTATTCCCACCAGCAACAGAAGTTTCTGAAGGAGTAATCGTTTCAATTTGAGGCCCACTTAATGGTTTTTTATATTGAAAATAATAAGGCATTTTAACATATTCATCTACTGGATCAAGCAAATTTTCAAGTAAAGCAGAATTTGCAATACCACTATCTTCATTAATTATAATTACCGGATATTCTTTCTCAACATCCATTTCAGAACCAACAGGAACTTGTGCGATAATTACTTGATAAGTTTCCTCGTCAATATTTGTTTCAACTATTTCCTCTACAGTTGCATTTTTACCATTAATCGAAACTGTAACATTATCTCTAAAATCTTTTCCTACTATTTCAATTTCTTTAATTCCTTCGATAGTGCCATTTACTATCCATCTATCTTCGTCAATACTCAAAACTCTCGGATTAATTCTTAAAATTTTAGGTTCACTTGCCGGATTTGTATAAGTAAATGGTTTTGTAGAACTTCCGCCATCAGGATTTTTAAATGTAACATTAACCACTCCAATAGTATAATAATTTGGTGTTCTTAAAATAAGGTGATTATAATTATCGTAAGAAGCACTAGGAGCATAGCCTCTTTCAACAAATACTCTTTTATCTTTAACAAACACTTTAATAAATTCATAATTTGTATTATTATAAATTGAATTATCAACATTTTTTAATCCATAAGGAATATAATACTTATCCTCTGATGATTTTAACATTTCAGTCGGAATATATACTTCAGAATCACTATAATTTGTAAAATTTCTTGTATATCTAATATTATTCTCTTCAATTTGAACTATTAAAGTATCAGTATCACCATAATATTTAACTTTAAGTCCACCTAATAAATTAACTTCAGCTCTTTGTGCATTAATTCTTCCGGAATTTTGATCAAATAAATCAGTATCTAAATTATCAATGTTACCAAATCTAACATTAACATTTACACTTGTAATAGTTGAAATTGTATCATCGATATCATTTTGATATCCCATCATTACAGAAGTATCAAATTGAGTTCCATAAACATCTTTATATTCTTGTCCTTGTCTTCTTCCAATATCTGGAATAATTGAAGTTATTTGCGGAGTTGAAGATATATATTTATAATCAATTTTATTTGAAACTCCATAATCATTATTAACTAAATATAATTCTACCGTCCCTTCATCATGAGGTGGAGTTATTACTTTTATATATCCTTTTGCAAATTCAACAATTTGACCTTTTTTCTCACCAAAATATATAGTCGGTAAAATAGGTGATTCATAATAAGTATCATAATCATCATTTTCAAACGCAACACTCGTTATTGCTAATGGATCTACATTAGGATCTAATAAATCATCCCATACTCTTCCACCAATATTCGCATAAAGATCTTCAAAATCATCACCGGGATTATATTCAGGTCCACCAATTAAATTAGTATAAGGTTCAAAATATCTAAATTCGAAACCAATAATTTCTACTATTTCTCCACCATTTGCTGAGCCTTCAGTTAAGAAAACTTCTTCAATTTCTGGAGATGATATTGGAATCATATATGTAAAACCTTTTTCTCTATAATCACTACCACCATCTCTATTTAAAACTACTACAGGTACTACAAGTTCATCAACACCATAATCATCACTTAAATTCTTACTACATTTTGGTACTTTTATTACTATTTCATCGCCATCCATATTTACATAAGTATCTTCAATAGGTACTAAAGCTCCATCAATATATACTTTTGTATCATCTTCGAAATCAGAGCCTTTAATTAATATACTATAACCACCATCAATTGAACCTTTATTAGGCACAATTTTAGAAATTACAGGATGAGACATTGATTGCTCAATATAATAAAATCCTTCTTCATCTTCAAATCCTGCAGTTTTAGTATCAGGATTAACAACAAAAAGATCTTTATAGCCTTTACCTGTTTGTAATACAGGTACATTAAATGCGATTTGTTGTTTATTAAGTATTCTAGTTTTATCTCCTACTATTTCACCTGTTGCACTATCAGTAACATAAGCAGTTATAAAATTGAATGTCTTTCCATTTAAATCAAGAGTTGTTCCATCTACTGTTACAGGTACCGATGAAGCAGTTCCCTCAGTTGCAATAAAACTTCCATTATATGTTATTATATATTTTTCATCTTTTCCATTTGATAAAATTATTTCATTATTTAAATTTTTAGTTAAAGAATAAAAAACATTTTCCTCTGAAACATCTTGTAAAATAATACTATCAACATAATCAGCTACTTCTGCATACTCCGTTCCTTTTTCATCTTCCATAACTCTTAAAACATTATTATTCATTGTTATATCAAATGTTGGACCACCAGCAATAACTATAGAATTTAAATTAATAGTTGCTTCACCTATTAATGTATTAGTATTATTATATGCATTAAATACTGCACCCTCATATCTAATAGAGTATTCTTCATTTCCATCAGTAATTAACGGATTATTAAATTCATCATTATCTAAATAAAATAAACTGCCATCACTATTTTTCTTTATTAAGACATTTTCTTTGAAATTAGAAAATACAGCTTTTGAACCAACTTCCTTTATTAAATTTTCAGAATTTGGAGAAACATAACTATTAAACAAAATATTATTATAACTATCATAATTATATTGATTAATATCATTTCCATCTAAAAACAAACGCGTTCCAACAAGTCTATATGCATCCAATCCAATTGTTGAAGATACTGTAGGATCAGGTTTTAAAAAATTATCTCCATTTACTACAACCAACGTTTGAGCTGTTCCTTTTTCAGGTGTAAAACTATAAACATACGGATCTTTATTAAATGTTTTTACATACATAAAATCTCTTACAGCTATTCCACCCCCAGGATTTATTACTTGAAGTTGGGTAGTGCCTTCACGTCCTTTTGGCGCAGTAAATATCAATTCGATTTTTTCACCTTGAGCATCAATATTCCTCTGAACAGGTGTAATTTCTTCACCATCTAAAATTACTTTAACTCCTTCTTGAAAGTTTGTACCAACAATTACAATTTCCTCATCCCCTTCAATAGTAATAATATGAGGTGTTACACTTTCAATAATTGGGACTTCAGTAGTTTTAATAAATTCTATTGAATCTGACAATATACTTTTATTACCATATTCATCACTATCTCTCATTATATTTGAAACTTGAATATGTTTTATACCAATATCTTCTATTAATGTTTCATTTGGTATCATTATAAGTATTTTTGTTCCTTCACCATTATTAGTAGTACCATTTACTATCTTACCATTATCATCAACAACTTTAATATCCAATTTTATTGGCTTACCGCCTGCATCAGTAACAATATGCTCTACTTCTAATTCATCCTTATATTTTATTATTCCTCTTATTGTTTCTCCACCATATGTTGTTTCTTCATTAGGAAAAAATCCTACTTGATATTTTGTTTCAAATGTATTTGTATCATCTTTTTTAATTAATACAGTAGGATATTTAGTTATTATTTCTCCTTCAGGAGTAACTTCTCTATCTACTAAAAATTGTTCTCCTTTTATTGCAAATAAAGTATTTTTTGCAAATTTATTTAAATCTACATTATCCTTAACTTGAATAATATTTGGTGTTATTTCATTAATTATTGGAGTTAAAGTAGATGGAATAAATTCATATCCATCTGCTTTTGTAACTATTTGTTTAAATGTATATTGTTTTGAATCTCCATCCACCATTATAGTTTCGATTTCAATTATTATATCTTTAAAAGGATCGTCAATTGCATCATCAATCGATTGAGTATGCACTAAAAGACTATCTGGTATTGCCTTAGATATTACAAAAACATCATTAATATCTTTTACAAAACTAACTTTTTTACCAATCTGTATAGTAATATATCTATCAATTGTTACTGCTTTTTCTTGATATACTCCATCTTCATAATTTAAATGCAATTTTTGATCTGATTCTAACCCAACAGGATCATTTTCAAAATTACCAGTTGCAGTTAAATCAGGTATATTTAAAGTAAGAATATTTCTTCCTGAAATTTGAACATCAGAACCCGCATCAGAACCGCTTTCTGGATATACTTGAGTAATTGTTGGGATATAACTTGAATCAATTACAGTAAAAATATCTTCAGTAACATTATCATCCTTCATTGCTACTTGTTCAGCAATTACTTCATTGCTTTTAATATCTGTTAAAACAACATAATAATTTCTTAATTCAAAATCATTATGATTCGGAACTCTAAAACTCAGTTTATCTTCAGTTCCATTAGCATCAAGTTCTAAGTTAATAATTTCAGCTTGATTTATAACAGAATAATCATCTGATCCATCAATTGATTTCAAAAAATATACAAAATAATCTTTTGTATCTACAAAACCTTCACCAGTTAAATTTGCAATGTCATTCTTTGCACCAGTATTAGGGTATAAATGTAGATCAGTTATTCCAATATCTTCAATAATTCTAAATCCATTAGCATATAAATTTTCAACTATTATTTCAGGTGCAACACCTGGATCTTCAGCTGTAATTCTTTTAATTAAAATATTTTGAAATCCTTTATCCCCTGGAGGTATTGGATTAGTTAAAGTTAACTCATTTGAATTTTGTACTCCAATACCACTTTCACTAAAAGTTTTAGTTTGTGAGCCCCGACCAAATTCAGCAGTTGCAGTTCCACCAATAGTATCTAAATAATTACCAGAAAATGTAATATCATCATTATTATCTACATTAACATTTTTCTTATCTGCTCCTGTAATATTTGCAAAACCAGTCAAATTAAGATCAATTTCTTTACCATTAATTTTTATTTTTCCACCAAAACTATTTGAATCTTCTATATCAAAAGTGAATTTCAAAAAACCCTCTTCATCTACGGTTTGTTCTCCCATTGTTTGAAAACCACCACCAATTCCAGTTTTCTCAAATCTAACAGTTTGGCCTAAAAGTCCTGAACCATTAATTTCAATATATGAAGAAATAAGAGAAAATCCATTATGTTCTTTTACATAACGAACTGAATCAACAGTTATTCCATCGCCCATATCGAAAGCGGCAAATGAATTTCCAGAAAAAACTACTACTAATAGCATTATTACAATTATCATTGATATTCTTTTTTTATTCATTATACACCTCCAATTATTTTACTCTGATTTCCAATTTAAAATCTCCGATTAACTTTATACAATTTCCATTATTATATTGCATAATCCTTCCAGTATCTTTATCAATATAATAAACAGCTTTTTCATATTTCTTTTCAATATTATTGTACATTCCATTAATAAGTGAAATAGCTTTATCAACTGTATTAAATGAAATGCCTTCAATACTATCTAAAATTCTATATATCTGATAATGATCTTCTTTTATATTTAGATCTTCACCAAAAGGAGCAAATCCTTTTGAAACTATTACAAGTTCATTATTTTCAATATAAGTATCCAAATTTGTTAATTTATGATTATAAACTAAAAACTCTTCTAAGTTTTCCTTTGGCAAATCACTATTAAACTCACTTTTTAACTCAAATTTATTATATATATTGTCAATTAATTTAAATGATTGTTCCCTAGTAGCATTTTCTTTCGGTTTAAACAAATTATTACCCATACCATTAATTAAATTATTATAATAACAATAATCAACTGCATTTACCGCCCAATTTGAAACATCATACCTATCAGAAAATATTGATCTATTATAATTGCTATTAGTTAATTTAAGTTTATCTAAAATGTTTTTCATCATAACAGCCATTTCCTGCCTTGTTACATTATTATAAGGCAAAAACTTATTATCTCCTACACCTTTTACTATTCCTAATTTATATGCATATTCAATATATGGATTTGAAGTATCAGAAAAATAATCATCACTTTCAACAGATTCAATGTTTATATTTTTTTCATCTAAATAAATTTTTACAAGCATTTCAATAAATTCTTCACGTGTAATGTTTTTTTGAAATAATCTATCCACTGTCATTCCACTGTCAATAACCTCTTCATATTTAACAGAATAATAACTTGGTTTTGCCCATTCTGCTGGTGCTGCAAAATTAACACTCGAAAAAAATAAAGTGCTAATTATAATTAAACTAAAAGTTTTTTTCAAATTCATTCTAAACCACCTCACAACTATTTTATCATATAAAATAACATATTTGCTTTCATTAAGCTTACAAATATATTAAAAATATATTTCATCAAAAAATCTTACAGCTTTTTTCGCAAGGTCTATGTACAGACTTTTGTCTTTGCAATATAAGCCACATTGTATATTTCCTTGTTTTGTATGATCAATCTTCATTAAAAATATATTTCATCAAAAAAATCTTGCAGCTTTTTTCGCAAGGTCTATGTACAGACTTTTATCTTTGCAATATAAGCCACATTGTATATTTCCTTGTTTTGTATGATCAATCTTCATTAAAAATATATTTCATCGGCATCAAAAAATCTTACAGCTTTTTTCGCAAGGTCTATGTATAAACTTTTGTCTTTGCAATATAAGCCATATTGTATATTTCCTTGTTTTGTATGATCAATCTTCATTAAAAATATATTTCATCAAAAAAATCTTACAGCTTTTTTCGCAAGGTCTATGTATAGACTTTTGTCTTTGCAATATAAGCCACATTGTATATTTCCTTGTTTTGTATGATCAATCTTCATTAAAAATATATTTCATCAAAAAAATCTTACAGCTTTTTTCGCAAGGTCTATATACATACCATCTAATTAATATTATCGACATAATATACAATATTTTTTATAAATTAGTATTAATATATTCTATTTTAGTGAACAATCATGATAGTGAAAGCAATCTACATTAAAAATCCCAATGATTTAAACCATTGGGATATCAATTATATTTAAATTTCGATTCCTTTTACTATATTTCTACCTGATTTCTTTGCAAGATATAATGCACTGTCCGCTTCTTCAACAAGAAATATTGGAGAATATTTTGCATTTGGCACCACTGAAGCAACACCAATACTTATAGTTAAAAAATCAGATATTTTTGAATCTTCATGAGGAATTTCAGCTTCTCTAACTCTTTTTCTTACTTCATCGGCCATTAATTTTGCATCATCATATTCAAAACTAGGTATTACTGCTACGAACTCTTCTCCTCCATAACGCGCAACAAAATCCCCAACTCTATTAAAAGATTCATCTATTATTTTAGCTACTTTCTTTAAGCACTCATCTCCTGCAACATGTCCATATTTATCATTATATTGTTTGAAATAATCAATATCCATCATAAAAACTGAAAGATGATCGTAATTCCTCATTTCCCTAAACCATTCTTCTTTCAGTATTTCATTAAACATCCTTCTATTCGGAATATTCGTCAATGCATCAACATTTACATCAATTTCTACATTTGATTTTTCTTCAGATAAACTTTCCATTTCTTCTTCTAATTCTTCAATTCTTTTTTTGTACATAAGATGCTTTCTTTCAAAACTCTTTCTTCTTTTAATCATTTCTGTTATTGCACGAATTTTGCATTTTAAAATTTTATAGTTTATAGGTTTTTTTACATAATCAGCTATTCCTAATTCATATGCTTTTATAATAAAATCATCATCTAGATTTTCTTCTGTAATAAGCATAAGCGGAATATCAAATGTTCTTTCATAAGTCAAAATAGTTTCTAAAATTGTAGTACTATCTATATCGTTAATGTCTGCATCAAAAAGTACTAAATCTATATTTTCATTATAAATACACACCAAAGCTTCTTCGCCTGTTTGAACTTTAATTACTTCCATATCAAATCCTAAAACTATATTTTCAATATTGTACATTTTTTCTTGATTTCCTTCAATTACTAAAGAAACAAATTTCCTGTCCATAAAACACCTCCGATATATTTATACCCGAAATATTGATTAATATTTATATTTTTTAATTAAATACATAAAACCTACTACGGCAAAAACTCCTTTAATAATACTTGATATAGTTATTGACCACCAGATACCACTAAGCCCTAATACTGTCATAGAAAGCATAAGTGCCATTGGAATTCTTAAAAAATTAAATACAATACTTATAATAGAAGGATATATTGTTTTTGAAAGACCATTAAAAGCTCCACTTGTAGTAATTTCAAGGCACATAAACAATTGTGAAATTCCCAATATCCTTAAATATATTATTCCTTCTTTCAATGCTTCCTCTTCTCGTAAAAATACAGAAAATATTTGCCGAGGAAAAATTAAAAAAAATAAAGTTACTATTATACCTATGATTGTCATTATTATAATTGATTTATAATATACCGTTTTTATTCGACTATAATTTTTTGCACCATAATTTTGTCCAATATATGTGCTTGTTGCTGTTGCAAATCCTTCTGAAGTCATCCATGATAAAGCTTCTATCTGTGAACCGATTTTTTGCACAGCTATTGGGACAGGACCCCACGATGCAATAATTCTTGCAATTATCATTGCAATTATTGTAAAAAGTCCACTTTTCAAACTTATCGGCATACCAAGTTTAATTATTTTTTTCATTTTATTAAAATCAACTTCTTTAAATAAATTAAATTCGTTAAAAATATCATTCCCATATTTAATTTTACTAATAAATATTAAAGCAACTGTAATTTGTCCTATAATTGTAGCAATTGCTGCACCACTTACACCCATTTTGAAATAAAAGATTAAAATTGGATCTAGAATAATATTTATAATAAGTCCTATCGCATTTATTCTAAAAGGTGTTTTGCTATCACCATAACCATTATAAATCCCTGTAAAAACTGGATTCATAAATGCAAAAACAACACCAATCCCTATTATTTTCAAATAATCTCTTGCCATATCTACAACATACACATTTTCAATATTGAAAAAAGCAATTAAATATTTATTAAATACAATTAGAATAAATGCATAGAAAATACCAAAAGCAATTACAAGTTGAATTGCACTTCTTGCACTATTTTTAGCCTCAAGTTTATCATTTTTACCAATTGCTTGCGAAACAAATACCTCAGCTCCTACTTTTGAAAATATTACTAAAGACATTCCTAACCACATCAAAAATCCAGCAGTACCTACTGCCGCAACTTCTAAACTTCCAAGTTTACCAATCCAAATTAAATCGATTAAATTATAAGCCATTTGTAAAAAAGAAGTTGCCATTATAGGTATCGCAAGTTTAATTAACCCTTTAGATATATTCCCTTCTAAAATTTCAACATTATTGTTCATCTATACTCCATTTCATACATTTAAAAAACTGACTTTCATCAGTTTTTTTACTTTATTATAACTTTGCTAATTGTAATATTAGTTTCATCTGCTAAATTTACAAGTCCTTTTTTATCTCCAGCAACTACAATTACTTTAGGTCTTAATGGTAAATCTTTATTCTGATTTATTACAAACCCAATATCTCCATTTGATAACATTATTTTACTTCCTCGTGGATAAGGAACAATATTTTTAACAAATATATTAACAAATTCAAAATCATATAAAGATCCAGCACTTCCCATTAAAAATTCAATTGCTTCATTTTGTGGAAATGCAGGTTTTCCTATTCTACTCGATGTAAGCTCATCATATACATCAGCAATTGCAATTATTTTTGAAAATTCATGCATTTTATCTCCAGTAATTCCTCTTGGATATCCTGATCCATTAATTCTTTCATGATGTTCAAGCGCAGGAATAATTTCAGTAATAGAAAAATCTAAATTATTTCTTAAAAAATCATATCCTAATGTAGTATGAGCTTTATATTCTTCTTTTTCTTTATCTGTTAATTTCTTTTTTGATATTATATCTTTATTTTCAAATAGAAGACATCCAAAATCAAATATTAAAGATGCTTTTGCTAATTTTTTAATGTTTTTATTACTATACTTAAGTTTTCTTCCAATATAAATAGATAATATACATACATTAATTTGATGTTCAAACAAATAATCTTCAGCAGACTTAATATCAACCATTGATATTTTTTTTGAATAATTTACGCCATTAATTAATTTAGTAGCTATTGCATCAATCTGTTTATTAATATTCCTATGTACTTTAATTGTTTTATTTACACTAGCATTTCCATTTTTATTCACATTATATAAAAGACCATTCGTAAATTCTTTAAATTCCGAAACCTCTTTTTTCCTTTCGGTAAGATCAATTACATCATCAAGATCAGATTTAATTTCAGATCTAATATATATACTTGTAATTCCAAGTTGCTGCAATCTTTTTAGAATTTTGTTAGTTATTAGTGTATCTCGTGCAATTAATATTTGACCTTTATTATTCATTATTGGTCTTGCTATTTTTTTATTTATTACATTTGAAGATAAAACTACAAATCTCATTATATCACCACCGAGGTAATTGTATCATATATGTAAGCTTTTTCATAGAATACTTATAGCAAAAACACAGAAAAACCAATATGATTTTTCTGTGTTTTTACTAATTAATGTTTAATATTTTCTTTATTTCATTTTTATCTGCTGCATCAAGAACTCTATTTTTAATATTTTGTAATTCTTCAATGTTTAAAGAATTTATTAATTTTCTTGATTTTAACATTGTTGTTGGTGCCATACTAAATTCATCAAGTCCCATTGCTAAAAGCACTGGTATTAAATCTTGATTTCCTGCAACAGATCCACACATTCCTACCCATATTCCTTCTTTATGAGCATTTTCAATTGTCATATTTATTAATCTTAATACTCCTGGATTATATGGTGTATATAAATCTTTCAAGTTTGCATTCATTCTATCAGTTGCAGTTGAATATTGTATAAGATCATTCGTTCCTATTGAAAAGAAATCAACTTCTTTTGCCAGTTTATCACTCATTATTGCTGCAGTTGGAACTTCTATCATTATTCCTATTTCAATATCATTACTATATATTTTATTATCTTCTTTTAATTCATTTTTACATTCTTCAAATATTTCTTTTGCTTTTTTAAGTTCTACCATCGAAGATATCATTGGAAACATTATTCTCAATTTTCCATATACACTTGCTCTTAATAATGCTTTTAATTGTGTTTTAAATACTTCTATTTCATCTAAACAATATCTAATTGCACGATAACCTAAAAATGGATTCATTTCTTTTTCAAAATCTAAATAGCTTACTTCTTTATCTCCACCAATATCCATTGTTCTAATTACTACAGGCTTATTTTCAAATTTCTTAAGAACTTCTCTATATATTTCAAATTGTTCTTCTTCTGCTGGAAGTTTAGTATTTTCCATATATATAAATTCACTTCTAAATAATCCTACACCCTCTGCATCATTATCAAGTGCATTTTTTATGTCTTTTAAACTTGCAATATTAGCTGATATTTCAATTTTTTTACCATCAAGTGATATAGTTTCTTTACCGATCATTTCTTTTAATAATTCTTTTTCACTTTTTTCTTCTTTTAATAACTCTTCATATCTATTTAATGTTATAATATCTGGGTTTTTAATAATCAATCCATCATTACCATTAACAATTACTAAATCATCATTTTTAAATTCATTTGTTATATTTTTTATTCCCATTACTCCAGGTATTCCCAAAGTATTTGCTATAATTGCACTATGTGATGTTTCTCCACCAAATTCTGTTATTATTGCATTTACATATTCTTCATTTAATTGTGCTGTATCAGAAGGAGTTAAATCTTTTGCAATTACTATTGTTCCTTTTTTTACTTCAGATAATTTTGAAGTATTAATATTTAATAATTTTGCTTTAATTCTAATTCCAATATCTTTTATATCAAGCGCTCTTTGTCTAAAGTACTCATCATCCATACTTTCAAACATATTTGCAAATTCATCTATTACAAGTTTATTTGCATATTCAGCGTTCATTTTCTCATTTTTAATGTTGTTTCTTATTCTATCTGAAAATTCAGGGTCTTGTAAAATCATTAGATGCGCTTTAAAAATTTGCGCTTTATCTTCACCTAATTTTATTTTTTTTTCTTCATATAAATTTTTAAGATCTTCTTCAACTTCAACAAATACATTTTCGATTTTTTCAATTTCATTTTCTATATTTTCAATCGTTCTTCTCTCAACTTCCGGCAGCTCTTCTTTTATAAATACTTTTCCTATACCAATTCCTGGTGAAACCGCTATTCCTTTCACTTTAATCACCTTATCCATTTAATTCATTAAATATATCCAAAAGTTCCTTTTCAACTATTTCGGCATCTTCACCTGTTATATCAAGTTCTATTTCATCGCCATTTTGCAGACCCATTCCCATAATGTTCATAATACTTTTTGCATTAAATTTATTACCATCTTTAATAAAATTCACATCACAATCATACTTTAAAAGCGCATTCACTATTAAACTTGCCGGCCTTGCATGCAATCCATGTTCGCTTAAAATTTTAACTTTAGTCATATATCCTCCTATTTTAAAATAATTTCACAACACTCACTTTTAGCAGTAATTTCTCCATATTTTATATCAAATTTCTTTATTTTATCAAAATTAGTAAAAATAATAGGTGTTACAATCGGTTTATTATTTTCTTTTAAGAATTCCAAATCAACTTCTAAAAGCGCTTGCCCTTCAGTAATTATATCTCCTACTTCAACAAGGTTTTTAAAACCTTCACCTTTTAATTCTACTGTATCAAGTCCAAAATGTATTAATATCTCAAGTCCTTCTTCTGTAACAAGCCCTATTGCATGGTTTGTTGGAAATTTTTGAATTACTTTTCCATTTATTGGCGAATAAACAATTCCTTCAGTTGGCTCTATTGCAAATCCGTCGCCTAACATTTTTTGACTAAATACTGCATCTGGTACTTCTGTAATATTAATTAACTTTCCGTTAATAGGCATTTTCAATACTATTGTTTTCTTTTTTAAAAACCCTAACATTTTTACCTCCTGGTCTTATTTTATTATATCTGAGAAAGGATAACCTTTCTCAGATAATTATATCATATATACTATATTCTTTTCATTTCTCCTGCAATAATTTCAGCTTTAGTTCCAACAACTACTTGAATATTGTTTTTGCTAGGTCTTATAACTCCTGATGCTCCTAATGCTTTTAATTTAGCATCATCAATAATTGATGCATCAACAACACCTAATCTTAATCTTGTAATACAAGCATCAATATCAGTTAAATTTTCTTTTCCGCCTACCGCTTCCATATATTCTTTTGCAAGTCCACTAACGCCTTCTTCTTTAATTAATTTATCTGTATTTTCAGTTGCATCTTCTTCTCTACCAGGTGTAGGTAAATCCATTTTTTTAATTACTGCAACAAATATTACATAATAAATTACTGCAAATACTAATCCAACTGGTATCAATAACCATCCTTTGGTAGCAAGACCCATATTTAAGAAATAATCAATTGCGCCTGCTGAGAATCCAAAACCGTGTCTAATTCCCATCATATAAGTTATAGCCATTGAAGCTCCTGTTAATAATGCATGAATTACATATAATACTGGTGCCAAGAACATAAACATAAATTCAATTGGCTCAGTTATTCCTGTTAAAATTGCTGGCACTGCAACAGAAACCATTAAACCCGCTACATTTGCTCTATTTTCTTTTCTAGCAGTAGTATACATTGCTAATGCTGCTGCTGGTAAACCAAACATCATTATTGGATAAAAACCTGTCATAAACACTCCTGCATTTGGATCTCCTGCAAAGAATCTGCCAAGGTCTCCAGTAGCTCCGCCATACTCACCAAATACAAACCAGAAAATACTATTTAAAATATGATGTAATCCTGTTGGAATTAAAAGTCTATTTAATGTTCCAAATATAAATGCTCCAAATGCTCCTTGCGTTACCATAAAATTACCAAATGCATCTAATCCTGATTGAATTGGAGGCCAAACATATCCCAATACAAGCGCTAGAGCTATACTAACTAAACCAGTAATAATTGGTACAAACCTTTTTCCACCAAAGAATCCTAACCATGCAGGTAATTCAATGTCATAATACTTGTTATACAATGTCGATGCCAAAAGCCCTGCAATAATACCAGATAAAACACCCATATTAATATCTGCATTTATTGCTTGTGCTCCTGCATTAAGTGTAAAGAAACTTACTGCTCCTGCAAGTGCTGCTGCACCATGATTATCTTTTGCTAAACCTATTGCAATACCTATAGCGAATAATATTGCTAAGTTATCAAATATTGCTGCTCCTGCTGCAAACATAAATGGTATATCAAATACATCACCAGCTCCTAATCTTAATAATAATGCTGCAATTGGTAATACTGCAACTGGCAGCATTAAAGCTTTACCAATCTTTGCTACTTTTCCAAAAGTGTTACTCATAATAATTCCTCCTCAATAATAAATAATATATAAATAAAAGCCCTATGGCATTTAACCAAACAAAAAAGCATAAACGACAATATCTTTATAAGATATTAAGAAGTTTATGCCTGATTTAACAGTAACACACTATACTTTTTTTAAATTTTTAATTCTATTGATATGAATTGTAAGATATCCAAGTTCTCCAATTGGAATTTCTTCTTCAAGTTCACTATCAAGTTTTTCTTTTACTTTTAACGCTATTTCAAATGATTTGTAAAATTCTTTTTTAAGTATTTCTATCAATGGATTATCAACAGTAGTTTTTGTTTTAACTCTAAAAATACATCCTTTTAAATGATCAATCAATCTATTATATGTCAATGAATTTTCAATTTTATAATCTAAACTATCTTCGATAATTTCAACTAGTTCTTTAATAAGTCTTGTTTCTTTTAAAGTTTCTTTAACTTCTTTATTAAGTTTTGCTGCATTTATATGAAGAGCAATAAAACCAACTTCTCCATCACCAATATCAACATTCATTCTTTCTTTTAAAAGTTCTCTTGTTTCAACAGCTAATTCATATTCTTTTTTATAAAGAATTTTAATTTCATTTAAAAAAGGATTTTCTATAGTTAATCCCATATTCATACGTTCAAGTGCAAAACTAATATGATCAGTTAAAACTATATGTATTCTTGAATTAAGCTTACCAAGTGATTCTTCTGCTTTCAAAATAATTTCAGAACATGTTTCAATAATTACATCATCAATTGAATTAATTATTTCAAAATAATCTTTTTTCAATTTTTCATCATAAGTAATAAACGTTTTCTCAATAATATTTTTTGGGATTTTCACTACAGAATTTGCTTTCTTTCCAAATCCTATACCTTTTCCAACAAGTACTGCCTCATTATTATTTTCGAGGTTTTCAGCCAAAATAATATTATTATTCATAACTTTAATTATTTTGTAATTATCTCGCATATAAATCCCCTTTAGAAATATAAAAAGACATGAACGCAACTCTGAAGCTCACATGATTAAAATCACGTGGTTCTAACTTCATTAAGCTTCTCAAATACTCTCACTTAATTAAAACCATTAAGTTACAACATATATGAACTCACTTAAATACTGTTAGAATTTCACTACCAAGTATTCTTTTGAATACATTAGCGATAGTTTAAGGCTCAATTCAAAACCTTTTTTTGTTGTTTTTT
>JAMOQG010000009.1 GCA_027064135.1 Peptostreptococcaceae bacterium
TGTAAAAATAATATTTATTGTTTTAATTTCTTTCTGTTTCTTATATTTAGTAAAATTATAAAACCTAGCATTATTAAATACTATAAGAAAAATATATAGATATATATTAGATAAAAAAATCCACAATATATCCATATTTATTTTATATACAAATCCAATAATTAGTAACAAAATTGATAATATTAAAAAACTAATAAAAAGATAATTACATTTTTTATTTAATAATTCATCTTTTTCAATTTTGTTCTCTTCATCAAAATATCCTTTAAGTATCCAAGGATATTTATAATATTTAACTAAAACTCCTGCAGCAAAAATGCAATAACCATAAGGTATAATTCACTCACTAAATATCTCCCCTTAAATTTATAAAATTCTTATTGAAATAACTTTATCTTTTTTAATATTGTAAATTGTAATTATAATTTCATTTTCACATGTTATTTTTAAAGGCAATCCTAGTACTGATGATATAGTAGGAATATATTTTTCAATTACACTATCTACTGAATAATCATAATTTTAAAAATCAACTCATATTTCTTAATAATTCTACCATGAGCCACCGCCGCCACCGCCGCCGCCTCCTCCAACTGAACCTCCTGAAGATGAAGAAGAATTACTAGGTGGTGCTGACATTTCAGCAAATGAGTGATTAAATGAATTCATCATATAATATGTTGTAAATGGTCTATTAGAAACATACCAACTTGGGCCTTCAAGTGTAAGCTTTTTAATTTGTTTATCCCAAATTTCACTTAAATCAAAAACCATTACATAAGGAAGCATCTCATAAAAATACTCTGGATTTTCTTTAAATAGCATTTCTAATTTATCCAATTTTGCAGTCTCAAGAAAATTTTTAAATCCATAAATATTATTTAATAAATCTTTTGCAAATGTTGAATATTTTTTTATTTTTGCAATAGAATAAATTGTAATCATATAAAGAATAATTGAAATTAGCATTAACATTGATAAAGAATTAAATTTAATAGCTGTGAAATCAATATTCTTAATCATTCCTTGTATAATAGTAAAAAATTTACCTATAAAAACAATAAAGAACACATATTTAATATATTTTAAAAATTTTCTTTTATTAGGTTTTTTATTTTTTCTAGTTGCAATTGAATAAAGAGTTGCAAAAAATGCAACTAATATAATAAAAGTAAAAATTGCTACAACTAAATATGGAATTCCCATCAAAACTTTTAAATAAGTTGCTAAAGTCAATGCTGTTAATATTGCAAGAATTATACTTAAAACTATAATTCCATATTGAAAATTATTTTCTAAAATTTCTCTGTTTCCTCTATATTTGTCTCTAATATGACTCCGTGCAATATTAAGATTTTCATAAAATTCATGTTCTAAATCACTAGTTTTTACAGTATTACCGTCTCCTAAATTAAACATATCTCTGAATAAATAATATTCATATCCATTACCAAGAACTGAAAATTCAACAAGTCTTTCAAAATACATCGATTCTTTACTAAATAATCCTTTTTTCTCAACTTCATAAATTTTTAAATATCCTTTTGAAGCCCAAAATATTATTATTGATGCCATATCATGATTTGATAACTTCTCTTCATTAAAAACATAAGCTACTTCCGAAGGATTCAAATCATCTGGCGAATAAAAATTAAGCACTGGTATTATTTTATTACTTCCATAATTAGCTGACCTAAAGTAAATTGACCATATCAAAATAATAATCAAAATAGCTATCAATAAATAAATAAAAATCATTGAATAAGCTTTTGAGACATTAGTAAAATAACCCTCATTCAAATTTAGTGCAACAGTTACTCCTTCATAATTCATAAGATTTTTTACATTTCCAGTTATTTGCATACCATCAACCGAATAATCAACATTCTTGCTTATAGTAGATCCGAAATAACCAGAAGTAATATTTAATTTTTCAGTATTAAATTTTTTAGGCATATTAATTTGAAAATCAGCATTTCTTATTGGTGTATCCCACTCAGTTCCAATAACATTAAAATAAAATTCATCATAATCTTTTATTAAATCATCACCAGCATCATATACATATTCTATTCTATATTTTTTATTATTTTCTACATAAACATTAGCATCACCAATTTTTATTTCAATATTACTACCGTTATTAGATACTTCAAAATTATAGCCTTTTAATGTATCAGGATCATAAACTTTTATATCTGATATTTTATGTGAATATCCATAAAGCATTGTTGGAATTTTTCTGAATATTCCATGCCGCGGAACACTAAAATCAACAGATATTGTTTCAGTAATATTATAAATATTATTTTCTGTAACATCAATATTCACATCATAATCATCAATTGTATAATATTCATCTGCAAAAGAAAACGTACTTATTAAAACAAATAATATTAATAAAAGAAATAATACTTTAATTTTTTTATTCATATTAACCACCTAAAATTCTACTTTTACATTCTCTCTTTCAGATTCTTCAATCTCAAAGAAAGGTTTCTTAGAATATCCGAGCATATTTGCAATAATAACATTCGGAAAGACAACGATTTCTTTATTAAACACTTTTACTGAACCATTATAATATAATCTGGCATTTGAAATATCTTCTTCAATCTTTGTTAATTGATTTTGCAAATTAGTAAATCCTTCATTTGCCTTTAAATCAGGATAATTCTCAGCTAAAGCAAATATTGATTTAAGCCCCATAGCTAATTGATTATTTGCATTGATTTTATCTTCAGTATTTGTTGCTGAAAGCGCACTATTTCTTGCTCTGATTACACTTTCTAGAGTTTCTTTTTCATGTTTTGCATATCCTTTTACAGTTTCAACTAAATTAGGTATTAAATCATATCTTTTTTTCAAAAATACATCCATTGATGAAAATGCTTCATCTACATTAACATTTAATTTTGCCAATTTATTATATATTGACACAACAAATACTACTGTTATTACAACAATTCCCAAAACCACCCATAACATCATCATTTAATTCCTCCTAATTTTTCCAATTCTTTAAGATTTCTTTGACTGAACGTTCCATTTCAGCACTAAAATCAGCTCCAATTTTTCTTGCATAAAACATTTGACCGAAATTTTTAGCATTATACTTATTATTTTCAACATATAACTTTTCACGTGATTTGAACATATCTTTTAATCTATCATTAGATAATCTTTCATAAGAATTTTCAAACACAATATATTTCTTATCAAATCTATCACGTCTTTTAGAATTATACCCATCTTCATAATAACCGAAACAAATCATTGTAATCGGAGTTACATATTTAGGTAAATTTAACAGTTCTTTATGATATTCAAAATTCTCTAAAATGTCGCCAATATAACAGCTTCCAATATTTAATGATTCAGCCGCTATAACGGCATTTTGTGCAGCAATTAATGCATCTTCACAAGCCAGCAAAAAATCTGCTTCTTTAGGATTTCTAAATTCTTCATTATTTTCTTTTAGATACTCATCAATATCACTTAATTTAAAATAATCATACCATTTCTGTTGATCTGCAACAAATATCATTATTAAAGGTGCTTTTTTAATAAATGGTTGATTATCGCATGATATAGAAAGTTTATCCTTTAATTCTTGCTTAGTAACTAAAATAATTGAATAAAGCATTTGATTGCCAGCAGTTGGAGCACGCATAACACTTTCTAAAATTAAGTTCAAATCCTCATCACTTATTTTTTTATCTTTATATAATCTAAGTGAATTTCTCCGATTAATTGTTTTTAAGACATCATTCATTTTTACCCCCTTTACAAAAAAAAACCTCTGTTATTATTATAACAGAAGTTTTACATATTAATATTTTATAAATTTTTTAAAGTTTAAATCCTTGCATTGAAATTTCCAATTCTTTAATTAAATTATTAAGTTCATCCATCGTAAATCCAAGTCCTTGTGTTGAAGCCATTTGCTCTTCAGCTGATGCTGAAACTTCTTCTGTTGTTGATACAAATGTTTCGGTAATGTCAGACATTTTTTCAATTGAGGATACTACATCAATTTTAATATTGTCAATTTCTGAAATTTTTACAGATAAATCATTAATATTTTCTATTACCTCTCCAATGCTTAATGTAATATCATCAAATGCACTATCCGCTTCTTTTAAATCTTTATTAATAACTTCAATTACTTCTTTTGATAATTTAACATCTTTATTTGTATCATCAATTGTACTATGAATCTCAGAAATTATTTCTCTTATCATTATAGTAGAAGTATTACTCTCTTCAGCAAGTTTTTTTACTTCATTTGCAACGACCGCAAAACCTCTTCCAGCATCTCCTGCTCTTGCTGCTTCAATAGCTGCATTAAGTGCAAGTAAATTTGTTTGTTCTGAAATGCCTTCTATCATAGTAAGTATTTCATCAATCTTATCAGATTTTTCATTAAGAATACTTACACTTTCAGCAATATTTTCACTCGTTTTAGTAGTTTTAACGATTCCTTTTCCAAGCTCAACAATTTTATTTTTACCTAATTCAGATTTTTCTTTCATTTCATTTGATTTAGTTAATACTTCATCAGAATTACTAATAACTACTTCTAAATTATCAGCTAAGTCATTAGTTTTATTCATAGAAAGTTCCATCTCTTTAGCTTGCTCTGAAGCTCCAGCTGTAATATCCTCTATAGCTCTAGAAACTTCTTCTGAAGATTTTCCCAATTCTTCAGTGGTTAATGAAACAGCTCCTGATATTTCATTTACATTTCCAACTAATGTTTCAACATTTAATACCAATTTTTTTATATTTTCTGTCATTACATTAAAACTTGAACCCAAAATATTAATATCTTTTATTTTTTGATGTTTAACATTTACATTTAAATATCCATCTTTAGCTTTATTCATTTCTTTTATTACAACATTTAATTGTTTTGTAATTGAAGAAGTTACAACATTAGCAATTACCAAAGCTATTATTGAAAAAATAATTATAGCTATTATTGTATTTTTCAATGTAATTTTTGCAGATGCCATGTACTGAGCTTCTGGAACAAATGTTATAAGTTTCCAATTTTTTAAATTACTATATCCATAACTAAAAAGTTCACCATTTTTTTTGTAATTCCCAACTCCAGATTTTTCAGCATTTTTGATATTTTCAAATTGCTCTTTTGACATTTGAATATTATTTCCTGTTACAGTAGTAGTGAAATTTAATTTTTCATCAGGGTGTGAAATTATCATTCCATCTGAATTTGCTAATAAATTATATCCATTTTCACCTACTTTTGTCTCTGCTATTTCTTTACTAATAACATCATAATCATATATCAAACCAATAATTCCTTTAGTTGCTCCACCACTTTTAAGAGGTTTTGTATATATTATTACTTTTGAATCAATACCTTCAAAATCAACAACTTCCGACCAAACAGATTCTCCCGACTCTATAGTGTTTTTAAAATATTCTTCATTTAAAATATTGTTTTTTTCTAATCTTCCAAAATCAGTATCTACTATTATATCTCCATATTGATTTGCAATAAAAATTCCTTTTGTTGTAGTCTCTATACCAGTTACATATTCCTTTAAAATATTGCTAACGGTAATTTTTTTACTATTAGCATATGCTCCAGTAATAATTAAATTAAAATATTGTTTTACTTCACTATTATTTTTAATTACTTCACCAATAGCCTCATATTGGAGCATTTCTTTTGTTATTGAATCACTAAGATTATTATTTATAATTCCAATTTGACTTATTGCTTGTTCTTCTAAAGCTTTAGCGCCTCTATCATATGAATACTTTCCGATAATAGACAACGGAACAATTACTAGTAAAACAAAAGATATCATCAAAATACTTTTAAGACTGAATTCATTGTTTGTTTTGTTTTTTTTCTTTTGATTTTTACTTTTTTTTATCTGAATATTATCGCTTTCTTCTTCCTTTTTCATGTTTGCCTCCATTCAAAATATTGATCAAAAATATTTAAAAAAAATAATTTTAATTATTTTTACACATTTATATTATACCAGAATATCAACTTTAAAAAAAGAATTTAGTAATTTTTATGTATATTATATATATAATTCACAATGCACTTTCCTAAGTAATAAAAAACTTCCGTTTATGTTCAAACGAAAGTTATAAATCATTACTCTTTTAATCTTGGATCAAGTGCATCTCTAAGACCATCGCCGAGTAAATTAAATCCTAGTACAGTTATCATTATTGCAAACCCTGGATACATTACAGACCATGGTGCTTGTCGCATATAGCCTCTTGAATCTGCAAGCATTGATCCCCATTCGGCCATTGGAGGCTGTGCACCTAAACCTAAGAAGCTAAGTCCTGCTGCTTCCAAAATTGCAGTACCTATCGTTAAAGTTGCTTGAACTAATATTGGTGCAAGACAATTTGGCAATATATGCCTCGTTATTATTTGAAAATCTGTACAACCAATTGATATTGCAGCTTCTACATATTCATTTTCTTTTACCGACAATACTGATGATCTTACTATTCTTGCAAACTTTGGCACATTTACAATACCAACAGCAATCATAGCATTTACTAAACTGGGCCCTAAGATTGTAACAATTGCAAGCGCAAGAAGTATTGTTGGGAATGCTAACATTATATCAACAATTCTCATTACAATAATATCTATTATTCCACCATAATATCCTGCAAAAATACCCATTGTAATTCCTAATATAAGTGCAATTCCTACTGAAATAATTCCAATTTCTATTGATATTTTGGCACCATATAAAACTCTAGAAAAAACATCTCTACCTTGTGAATCTGTTCCAAATATATATTCAGCTGAAGGCGCATCATGCCTTAGAGACAATTGTCCAGCAATCGGATCATGAGGTGATATTAATGGTGCAAAAATTGCTAAAAATATTAATAATAATACAATAAACAAGCCAAACATAGAAGTTTTATTTTTTCTTAGTCTTTTAAATACATTAGACCAAAGTCCTTGTACTTCATGCTTTTCTTCATCGATCAATTCAATTCTTTCTTCCATATGCTTCACCCCCCTTATTCTACTTTAATTCTTGGATCAATATACATATACGCTATATCTACTATTAAATTAACAAAAACAAAGAAAAATGCAATAACAAGGATTCCACCTTGTACCATTGGATAATCTCTTGCCATTATTGATAAATACATCTTTCTCCCTAATCCAGGAAGTGAAAATACAGTTTCAGTTAAAACAGCTCCTCCTAGTAATAATCCAATTTGTAATCCAATTACAGTAATAATTGGTAAAAATGCATTCTTTATTGCATGTTTAAATATAACTACATTTTCCGATAATCCTTTTGCTCTTGCAGTTCTAATATAATCTTGACGCATTACTTCTAACATGCTTGACCTCGTCATCCTTGCAATAATCGCCATTGGAATTGTTGCTAAAGCTATGCTAGGCATAATCAAATGTTGTAGTGCATCTTTAAATGCAGCAAAATCTCCTGCAATCAAAGTATCTATTAAAATGAGGTTAGTTATTCTTGGAATATCAAAACTTACTGATAATCTTCCCGAAGCCGGAAGCCATCCAAGTTTCAATGAAAATAACCATATCATTAATAATCCTAACCAAAATATTGGTACTGAAACACCTGCTAAAGCACCAACCATACTTACATTATCAAATATTGAATATTGTTTTACTGCAGCTAAAGTTCCTGCCCCTATTCCGACAACAACTGCTATAATCATAGAAAGAAAAGACAGTTCTAAAGTTGTAGCAAATGCTGTAAATAATTCAATTGTTACAGATTCATTAGTAATAATTGATTTTCCTAAGTCGCCTTTAACTAAATTTCTCATAAAAGATAAATATTGTACATATAATGGCTTGTTTAAGCCCAATTTTTCTTGTAATTCAAATACAGCTTCAGCTGTAGCTCTTTCACCTAATATTACTCTTGCAGGATCCCCTGGAATAAAATGTAAAATTGAAAAGGCTAAAATACTTACCCCAATTAACACAGGGATTACTAATAAAATCCTTTTAACAATTGCATTTCCCATAATCAATTTCCCCCTAATATATTATCAAAGTAATAGGGAATAATTATTCCCTATTACTAAAAGTTATTCTATTCTTGTATATCTACTTGCCAGAATGTTGATTCTCCACCAGTTGGATGTGGTACATAATTCTTAACAGCTTTTCTAGCTGCAATTGGTGGTGTTGAATGTACTAAAGGTACCCATGGTGCATCATTGTGAATAATAACTTGAGCATCTTCGTACAACTTAGCTCGTTTAGCTTGATCTGGCTCTTGTTGAGCCGCAATTAATAAATCATGTAATTCATCACTCTTATAGAACGAAACATTACCTGCTGATCCAACTACTGCATTATCTTTATCTAATAAAACATAAATAAAGTTATCAGGATCTCCATTATCTCCAGTCCAACCTAATAAGTAAGTATCATGCTCACCATTTTGACCTTTTTCAAGATAAGTTGCCCAATCCATTGTTACAATTTCAGCTTTTACTCCAACAGCAGCAAATTGTTGTTGTAATGCTGTAGCGATTTCTTTTGGTTGAGGCATATATGGTCTTGCAACAGGCATAGCCCATAATGTAGTCTCAAATCCATCAGGATATCCAGCTTCAGCTAATAATTCTTTAGCTTTTTCAGGATTATATTCATATTCTTCTATACTATCATTATATCCCCATAAAGATGGTGGCATTGGATTTTTAGCAGGTTCTGCTAATCCAGCATAGAAAGCATCAATGATACCTTGTTTATCAACTGCGTAATTAAGCGCTTGTCTTACTCTTACATCATCAAATGGCTTTTTCATCATATTCATAGCTAAGTATCCAACATTCATTGATGGTCTTAAATATAAATCTAAATTAGGATCTTCTTCAACGATTTGTGCATCATCAGGACTAACACCAATCATCATATCAATTGTTCCTGCTTGAAGTTCTAAAAGTCTTGCTGAATTATCAGGAATTGTTCTAAAAATCAGTTTATCAAGTTTTGGACCGTCTCCCCAATAATCTTCGTTTTTCTCTAAAACAATCTTATCATCTTTAATCCATTCAACAAACTTAAATGGGCCAGTTCCTACAGGATTTTTAAATATGTCAGCGCCATATTCATCAAATGCAGCTGGACTCATAATTCCAAAACAAGGCATTGCTAAGTTATTTAAGAATGGTGATGATGGAGTATTTAATTCAATTTGAACTGTATAATCATCAACAACTCTAACTTCTTTAACTATTCCAGGATATCCACCAAACATATATCCCCAATATTCAAAGTTTTCACCTGGGAACCTTAATTCGTTATCTTCAAACATCCAACGATCAAAGTTGATTTTTACTGCTTCAGCATTAAAATCAGTACCATCATGGAATTTAACACCTTGTCTTAATTCAAATTCCCAAATTGTTTTTTCGTCATTAACAGTTTTCCAACTAGTTGCTAACCCAGGAATAAGATTAGTATTGTCTGCTTCATAATCAATTAATGTGTCAAGAATAGTTCTTGCTACATAAAAAGATTCTCCATCAGTTGCATTAGATGGGTCTAAGCTTACACTATCACCACTTCTTGCAAATACTAAAATTTTCTCTTTTGGTTCTTCTGCTTTTGCAGGTTCTTCAGTCTTTGCAGGCTCTTCAGTCTTTGCAGGTTCTTCAGTCTTTGCTGAACATCCAACTAATGCAAATGTGAATGCTAAAACTAACACTAATAACAATGTTAAACTTCTTTTCATTTTTCTCCTCCTCATATTTATATATATTATTTAAATGAATAATCATTTACAACAAATGACAATTCATATTAAATCTTAGCATGATGACATGCAACACTATGAGTTTCACTTACTTCTCTCATCTCTGGCACATCAGTCTTACATATTTCAGTTGCATACATACATCTTGTATGAAATTTACATCCTGAAGGTGGCTTGGTAGGACTTGGAATATCTCCTTTTAAAATTATACGATTCTTATTTGCTTTTGGATTTGGTTGTGGAATTGCAGACAACAATGCTTGAGTATAAGGATGTGTTGGATTATCATATAAATCTTTATAATCTGATATTTCAACAATAGATCCTAAATACATAACAGCAACTCTATCACTAATATGTTTAACAACGCTTAAATCATGTGCAATAAATACCATTGTCAAATTATATTGCTTTTGTAAATCCATTAATAAATTTATTGTTTGAGCTTGAATTGATACATCTAATGCTGAAACAGGTTCATCACATACAACTAATCTTGGATCAGCACTTAAAGCCCTTGCAATACCAATTCTTTGTCTTTGTCCACCACTAAATTCATGTGGATATCTAGTCAAATGATACGGACTTAAACCAACAACATTTAATAATTCCTTAACTCTATCCTGACGTTGTTTCTTATCACCAATATTAAAATTATTCATTGGTTCCATAATCGTTTCACCAACAGTTAATCGCGGATTCAGTGAAGCAAATGGATCTTGAAATATAAATTGCATATCTTTTCTTATTTCTCTCATTTGAGCTTTTGAAAGCTTATTTAAATCTTTTCCATCAAATTTTACTGTCCCAGAAGTAGGTTCAATTAATCTCAGAATACATCTTCCAGTAGTAGATTTTCCACAGCCACTTTCACCTACAATTCCAAGAGTTTCACCTTCATTCAATTCAAATGATACATCTTCAACTGCTTTTACATAAACAATGTTTTTCGATAAGAAAGATCCTTTTTTTATTGGAAAGTATTTTTTTAAATCTTTTACTTCTAATAGTACAGCCATTAATCTCCCTCATTTCTAATATAAATGACATGCTACAAAATGTCCTTTTTCGATTTCTTTCATTTCAGGTTTTTCTTTAAAACAAATATCTTTAGTATATTCACATCTTTTTGCAAAACTACATCCTTTTGGTAAATATCTCAAATCAGGTGGTAATCCTTTAATTGGCTCTAATCTTTCCCTATCGTCATCAATATTAGGAATGGACTTTAAAAGTCCCCATGTATACGGATGTTTTGGATTTTCAAATAAAGTGTTGACATCAGTATGCTCAACCGGCTTACCTGCATACATTACTAATACATCATCACATACTTCAGCTACAACACCTAAATCATGCGTAATCATTATTATTGCAGTATTAAACTCTTTTTTTAAATCTAACATTAAATCAAGAATTTGAGCTTGTATTGTAACATCAAGTGCTGTTGTTGGTTCATCAGCAATTAATAGCTCTGGATTACATGAAAGTGCCATTGCAATCATTGCTCTTTGTCGCATTCCACCACTAAATTCATGAGGATAACTATTTGCTCTAATCTCAGCTTCAGGTATCCCAACTTTTTGAAGCATTTCTACAGCTTTTCTCCAAGCTTGTTTCTTATCCATATTTAAATGTAGTCTAACAGCTTCTGCTATTTGTTCTCCAACTTTCATTACAGGATTTAATGATGTCATCGGATCCTGAAATATCATAGCTACTTCATTTCCCCTAATATCTCTCATTTGTTTTTGATTAAGCTTAATAAAATCATTTCCTTTAAAAATGATTTGGCCACCAACAATTTTTCCAGGTGGTTCAGGAACTAATCGCATAATTGAAAGAGCTGTAACCGATTTTCCAGATCCAGATTCCCCTACAATACCTAAGGTTTCCCCTCTTTTAAGATCAAAACTTACTCCATCTACAGCCTTAACTTGCCCCGCTTCAGTAAAAAAATGAGTTTTTAAATTTACTACTTTAAGTAACTCATGTTCAGTCATATTACACCCCTTATTTACATATGTTTTAATCTAATATTATTTATATAACACTTAAATGATATCATTTTTTTTAACTCATTGTCAAACTATTCAAACTATTCAAACTTATGTATATGCTAAAAAATATTATTACGTAAATTTAACATTTTATAAATTTATGTAATAATAACTTATCTAATTTTCAAAGTCAAGTGATAAAGTTTTAACTAATAAAAAAACGAATACTTATTATATCCGTTTAAAATTAATTCTGCTAATATTTCATAATCGTTTTTTCTTATTCTTCTCAATATACATTCTTTTATCAGCAATCCTAAATACATCATTCAAATCAATATCATACTCTAATTTAATTGCTAAACCTAATGAAACACTTAACTCTTCCGGTAATACCCTTAACCCATTAAAATATTTAGCTTCCGCTCTAATTCTTTCAATAACACTTTGCGCAACTTCTTCGTTTGTATGTGGTAAAACCACTGCGAATTCATCTCCACCAATTCTGGAAACTATATCTCCATTTCTTGTAGAAATATTAAAAATTCGAGATATTTCTTTAAGATATTTATCTCCTACTTTATGCCCATAATTATCATTAATACGTTTCAGATTATCTAAATCACCAACTATAATTGAAATAGGTAATTCTCGTGATTTATTTAATCGTTCAATTTCATTTTCAAAATATCTGCGATTATATAAATTAGTTAATTGATCATGAAAAGACAAGTAAATATTTTTCTTTTCAATAACCTTTCGTTTTGTAATATTTCTAATTACTGATATAATTCCATCTTTATCTTCTTCCATATTTTTATAATAATCCATATGAGCTTCATAATATAATCTCTCATCTCCAAAATCAATAAAATATTCATAATATGCATCATCTTTATGCTCTATCACTTCTGAAATGATTTTTTTAATTTCTTCAGAAAATTTTTCCGAAAGAACTTCTGAAATATTTTTTCCTATTAGATCATCAACTGGTCTAGTTAATTTTTCATTTTCATTATTAAATACTTGTACATAATTCCCTTTATCATCTAGTAAAATTATCATATCCGGAATTGTATTAACAATTAAATTCAAATATTTTTTTGTTTTTTCTAAATTTAATTCTGCTTTCTTTTTTTCATTAATATCGATAAACAAACCATCATATCTAATTAATTCATTATTATCAAATACTGGAACCATAATTTCTCTAATCCACTTAACTTCACCACTTGAAACAACTATTCTGAATTCGAAATCTATATTTCCATCAGAATCATTATTCATTTTACTTCTATTGAATTTATAAACTTTCTCTCTATCTATTTCATATATTATTGATCTGAAAAAATCAAGATTTTCTAAAAAAATTTCAGTATTATAACCAGTTAGCTTATAAATAGATCCTGAAATGTCGATTAATTTTGTTAAATCAGAATCTAACGAATAAAATATAATACTCCCATATTCAAATACATTATATAATTTATTATTTAGTTTTTCTAACTCAATTGTATTTTTAAAAATCTCATCAGTTTTCTCATTATATTCAATTTCTAATCTATTCATTGTTTTTAATAATCTTTCATTACTGCTTCTATATAAAACAATACCAAATCCTATGATAAATATCATGAATACTAAGCTTATAATCATAATTTTTGCTCTTATTTTTAAAATATTTTCAATTATTAAGTTTTCAAAAGTACTCAGCGCAACTACAATTTCTTCATCCTCAATTATTACTGTTTCCCATGCTATATATTTTTTAAACTTTTCACCGTTATCATCTTTTATATTTACAACATTATAATCTGCGTTTCCACTTGAATTTGAAATCATTTTTCTATCTAAATCCAATAACTTATCATGGTTTTTATGTAGTAAAAAAATATTCTTTCCAATAATTTCATTTTCAATATCATAAATAATTTTTCCGTCTTTATTTAACACTAAAAATTCACCTTTAGTAAATGCATATTTTTCTTTTTCATTTCTAATTATTGCTGTTAAATCCATTACTGTAACAAGTATTTGATTACTATTTTCTAATTCATAATTTTTTCTAATTAATTGATTTTTTGAATCAATATCTAATAATGAAATAGTAAAATCATCATTTTCGAAATCTAGCAATTTCTGAACAAACTCATCTTTAAATCCATAATTTTTCGAATTTACAATTTTATTCTTCACACCGTCTTTTTCAATAATTCCGATGAATTTCAATTCAGGTAAATTATCTATATTTAAAACTTCAAATAAATTACTGTTATTCTCAGAATTAACTTTACGTGCAATATATTCTTGACTTTTAATTGAAATATTAATATTTTTTTCAACGTTTTGCTTAAATAAATTAATTCGCACAGTTTGATTTTTAATATATTCTTCAATCCGTTCATCAGTAATTATAGAATAATAATAATATTGCGCAAACGAAAATATTATCACTAAAAACATTATTCCAATTATAGTTATTTTCTTCATATTACCACTTTCTTTCGAATTAATATTTTAGTAATCTACACAATTTTTGCCTTTATTTTTAGCACTATATAATTTTTCATCTGCTTTTTTTAATAATAATTCTATTTTATCAAAATTAACATTTTCTACTATTCCAATGCTTACAGATATATTGAAAGGATATTTTTCATCTAATAAAATTATTTTATTTACTAATCTTTTTGATAAATTAACCGCATTTTTAATATTAGTATTTGGAAAAAGAATTGCAAATTCATCTCCACCAATACGAGCAAATATATCAGTTTTTCTTAAAATCTTTTTACAACTAATTGCAAACTCTTTAATTATTTTATCACCCATTGCATGACCATATTTATCATTTATAGTCTTAAAATCATCTATATCAATCATAAATATAGTAAGTGGCATATTAGTTCTTCTAGAAATATTAATTTCTCTCTGACCCAATTCCATAAAATATCTTCTATTAAAAATATCTGTCATTTCATCAGTTTTAGCCATATATTCCAATATTTTTTCATTCTCTACACGTTTTGTTATGTCGACACACGCCCAAACTACGCCTTTATTTAAATCAGGTGGCACATTATCATCTATTGCTCTTCCAGATATTGCAACCCATACTAATGATCCATCTCTTTTTTTAAATTGATAATCAACAGCAATTGTTTTATGATTAACTAAATTCTGAAAATAGTTTTTCCCAAATTCAATAAATTTTTCTTCTGATAAATGAAATTCAGAAACAGATTTGCCGACTAATTCTTCGGTCGAATCATAACCAAGTGTTTCAGCAAAGAATTTATTTGCGCTTTTTACTATTCGCGAACCCTCTACTACCAGAATACCAACAACACTATTATCTAAAATACTTTGTAATTCTAAATTAGTATTTTTTAACTCATTTAAAATTTCTATTCTTTCAGTAATATCATTAATTATCCATACAAAACTTTCCTCTCCAAATCGTTCAATTCTAAATCCTGAAATTTCTAATTTCATTTCACTATCTAATTTATTCTTAAAATCAAATTCAAGTTTAACAATTCTGTTATCATATAATTTCATATTTTTTTCATATTCAACATCTGATTTGTAAAACATACTCATACTTTTTCCAATTAAATCACTAACAGATATTCCAGTTTTTTTTACAAAAACATCATTAACGATTTTAATTTTTCTATTTTTATCAGTTACAATAATGCCGAATACATCATTATTAAATAATACATTTAATTCTTCATGATTTAAACTTCTTATAATTCTATCATCATATGAACTAACTCTAAGTAAATAATATTTTTCATCTAGTATTTCAATAATTTCCTGGTTTATAATAACATTCACTGAAATATCATTAATACGATTTAAAGTCGCTTCATATATATTTTTATCGACAAAAAAATCATTAAAGAAATTTTTACAATATACATTAATAATCTCATTTGCACTCATTCTAAAAATATCAAAAAAACATTTATTCGCATTAATGCATACTAATTCTTGGTTAATAATTAATAAAGGTTCATTAATTTTATCAATTAATATCTTATGAAATTTATTATAGTCATTAATTAGATTATTCATAAAAAACTCCTTAAGAAATTATTAATACCCTCGTTTAAGTATTAATACCTTCTTAAGCAGTTTTTAAACACTTTCTTAAATAAAAAATGAGACTTTCGTCTCACTTTATTCTCTAATATGATTTTACACCATTTATATAATCTTCATCTTTAAGAAGCACAATTTTCATAGCTTCATTAATGCTACCACAAATATTAAAAACCATATTCAATTTTGAAATTTTAAATAATCCATTAGTCAAAGGATTATCATTTACTATAACCATTTTATTCTGATTTGAAATAAAATGCTTTGCAGTATTAATTATTAATCCCAAACCTGTACTATCAATTTGCTCTACATTAGTTAAATCAATAATATATCCCTCCGCATTATCAACAATAGCCATTATCTTTTCTTTATAATTTGATATTTCATCATAAGTTAATCGCCCATTAATTGAAATAATTTGTACTTCATCATTAAATTTTGATTTTATTATCTCATCATAATCTTTCATTCTACTCCCCTTTTTAACAAATAACATTAACACTTATCATCTATTTTCATAACAATATGAACAGTAAAGGAACCATTATCATCTAATTCCCACGAATATTCATCTACTATTTCTTTAATAAATAATATTCCTCTTCCATTTTCCTCAAAAATCCGTTCTTTAGAAATCTTTTTAGAAACTTCTTTAGTCTCTTTCATTCCTCCAAACATATCCATTACGCTAGCTCTAATTTCATTATTATCTTTGCCCACAGTAATTATAACTGTATTATCATTTTTGCCATTATCTCTTTCTGCAGCTTGTATTGAATTAATAATTATTTCATGCAATGCAAAATGAAAGCGACTTGCCAAATCACTATTAAATAATTTAAGTGTTTGCAAAAGAACATCATCAATATATTTTAAATATTGCTTGTCTGCCTGTATTTTTAAACATATCTCTTTCATTTAAATTTCTCCTTAAACAATAAATTTTTTAGAAGAAGAATATAATTCATCAGCTAAGTAATCTAATGTCTCAGTTAAAGCACTAACTTCTTCAATCGATGCATATTGTTCTTCAACAACAGCTGCCACTCGTTCATTTGCATCTGCTGAATTAAGAGCGCTATTTTTAATTTTTTCTAAATCATTTGCTAATTCTAAATTTTGTTCTGCTATAGTTTTAACTATTTTTGACACTTCTTTAGTATTAATAGATGTATCCATAACCACTTGTGAAACTTTTTCAAGCGCATTATTTCCTTTTTCTATGATTTTGACTTGTGCATTTACATTTTCAACATTAGAGTCCATTGTATTTACATTAATAGATGTTTCAGCTTGTATATCAGTAATTAATGCAGAAATTTCTGATGCAGCTTTATCTGAAGCTTCTGCAAGTTTTCTTACTTCTTCAGCAACAACAGCAAATCCTTTTCCATGTTCTCCTGCTCTTGCAGCCTCAATTGATGCATTAAGTGCAAGTAAATTAGTTTGCTGTGAAATACCTGTAATCATTACAACAATCTCACCAATTTCACCTGTTCTGGAATTTAATTTTTCAATTGAATCTCTAGCAAAATTTATTGCTGTATTTATTTCTCCAAATTGTAAATTAGCTTCATTTATTGCATCAATCCCATCTTTTGTAATAGATTTTGCCTCATCTGCAATTTTTCTTGTTTCATTAATTTTATCAAGACCATTTTTAAGCAAATCAACATTTACATCCATACTATCATTAATTGCTTGCGAGTATTCTGCTTGATTTGATGAACCTTCGGCTACAGTGTTAGCAGCATCTGCAACTTCTTCAATTGATTGATTTAATTGATTCATTACACTTAAAATATTTTCTGAAAGTTCACTTGTACCCTTTGCTTTTTCTTGAACATCTTTTACAATTAACCGAACTGTTTCTGCATAAATATTAAAATAATGAGCTAATTTACCAATTTCATCTTTTGAATTAATTTCAACTCTTTTCCTAAGATCTCCATCTCCTTGCGCAATGTTTTCCAATATAGCAGTAACTTTTTTTATTGGTTTAACTATAGCATTATTACTATATACGTAAGCAATTAATATTAAAACTAAACCCATACCTAATAATTCCAAAATTGTTGTTCTTAATTTTTTTATTTTATTATCATAATTTATTTGATACATCCCTACTATTTTATGAATTTCATTTTTAATATTAAGCGCATTTGAAGTAATAAAACTAATATCTTCTTTACTCGCACTATCTGATAATATTTTTTTTGATTCTTCTACATATTCATCTACAAGAGGTTGCAGTTTATTAAAAGCTCCAATTATATTCTTATCATTATTTGCACCAATTGATAAATCAGCATCTCCTAAAGTAAGTGCTTTCATAATTTTTTCATATTTTACTAATTCACTTTCTAAAGTCTCTCGGGCAAATTTAACATTCGCAATATCTTCATTATCATCATAAATTTGAAGAGAATAATTACTAATTAACATAGTTCTCATTCTTTGACTACCCGATAAATTTATAGCTACTCCATCATCCTTCATTTTATCAAATGTTTCAAAAGACACAAAACTTAAAATTACAAAAGGAATTATAACTAAAATAAATGATACCAATAATTTTGTTTTTATACTTTTCATTTTTCCTCCCTAATTATTATCTAAAATCTATACTCTCTCTATTACTACATTATAACATACTTAAATCAATATATTTAGATTTATATTGTAACAATTAAACAATCAAACTTTCTTATACAAAAAAAATGAAATGTATGTTAGTATTATTATATAGAATTAAAAGAGAGAGGATTACTAACATGAATATAAAAGTCAAAAATATAATTAAAGATTTGGATTTATTTAAAAATATATATGACATTATCAGAATTGTTGATCCAATTACAAAAGAAGTTTATGATACTGTATTTTCTGATAGTTATAATATTGATATTCTTCCTCCAACTCCAAATAATTTCTGTTATTCGTTTTGGAATAGAGATGAAGTATGTGAAAATTGCGTTTCTACTCGCTCATTAAAAACCGGAAAATCTTATGTTAAAATTGAACATAATACACTTTCATCATATTTAGTAACTACTAGTAGAGTAATATTTAATGATACACCATATACTCTTGAATTAATTAGAGAAATACATGAAACAGACGTTATTACATCTGTTAATTCTATTGACTATATAAATATTGAACAAAAACTTATTGATTTAAATCATGATTTAGTCATTGATTCATTAACAAAAGCATATAATAAAAAATTTATTGAAGAAAGAATTCCTTATAATCTTGAATTTTATAAAAAAAGAAATAATGATTTTTCTTTAATTCTTTGTGATATAGATAAATTTAAAACTGTAAATGATACTTATGGTCATTTAGCAGGCGATTATATACTAAAAGAATTTGTTGATATAATTAAAGATAATATTAGAAATAAGAACGACTGGATTGGTCGCTATGGCGGAGATGAATTTATAATTTTTCTTGATAATAGTAATTTAGAGTCTTCAATTAAGGTTATTGAAAAAATTAGATTGAAAATTAAAAACACTCCTTTTCATTTCGAAAACAATGAAATTAATATTACTGCAAGTTTTGGGCTTGCAAAACCAAATAAAAACGATTCTTATGAATCAATCATTGAAAAATGTGATAAGAATTTATATATATCAAAAGAAAATGGTCGTGACCGTATTACTTATTAACAAATAAAAAATGAGCCTCAGTTCAAAAATTGAATGAGACTCATTTTTTTAATTAATCAATCTAACTTTTATAATACCTTCAAGATTTTCAATTTCACCTATCATTTCTTTTGCAATATCTCCTTCAACATCAATAATATTATAGGCATATTCACCTTTGCTTTTATTAATCATATCAATGATGTTAATATTATATTCAGAAAATATTTTAGTATATGATCCAATCATATTAGAAATATTCTTATTCATAATTGTAATTCTTTGTGTCCCTTCAATTCTTTCCATAACACATTTTGGATAATTAACAGAATTTATAATATTACCATTTTCTAAAAAGCCAATTAATTGATTTGCTGCCATAATAGCACAATTTTCTTCTGATTCAGGAGTTGAGGCGCCAAGATGTGGAATACATATTGCATTTTCACAATTTAATAATAATTTGTCTGGAAAATCAGTTACATATTTCGAAAGTTTACCTGACTTTAAAGCATTTACAACCGCGTTAATATCTACAAGTCCACCTCTTGAATTATTTATCAATCTTGCTCCGTCTTTAACTTTATTAAGAATTTCTTCATTAATAAATCCTTTTGTTTTTTCCATTAAAGGTATATGAATTGAAATATAATCAGCATTGCTTAATAATTCATCTAAAGATTCAGCATATTTAACATCCCAAGAAAGTCCAAGCGCTCTTTTTACCGACATATATGGATCATAACCAATAACATCCATTCCCATTTTTATTCCCATATTTGCAACTAACACTCCAATTGCACCAAGACCAATAACTCCAAAAGTTTTGTTCTTAAGCTCAGGACCTGCAAAATTCTTTTTACCTTTTTCGACATTCGAAGAAATATCATCTTCAAGTTCTTTTGTCCACATTATTCCTTCATATACTTTTCTTGAACTTAAAAGCAATGACAAAAGTGTTAATTCCATTACTCCATTAGCATTTGCACCTGGAGTATTAAATACTACGATTCCTTTTTCAGTACATTTTTCAACAGGAATATTATTATACCCTGCTCCCGCTCTAGCAATTGCCTTTAAATTACTTGAAAATGCTTTGTCATGCAGTTTCTCACTTCTTAATATAATCCCATCAGAGGATTTCAAATCCCCCTCATTTATCATATAATTATCATTATTAAATAATTTCATTCCGCTTTCTGACACTTTGTTAAACATTGAAATTTCGAACATAATATTCCTCCTTTAAAAAATAATATTTCGACTATTTTAACAAATATATTACAAAAACGCAACATTTCATTTTAGGATTTTACTTCTTTCATTTTTTTGTGTTTATTTAAATACCTTTTTAATATTTTTACATCTCCACTATCAATGCTTAGATTTAATACTCTTTTATCATTTAAATTAGTAAATATAATTTCTTCATCTTCCCATATATAATTTTTATAATTAGAGAATTCAGTTAGCTTTCCTAATTTTCTAACACCATTTTTTTCAATTCTTACCCTCGCTATAAATGGAAAAACAATTATTAAAAAAATCATATTTATAACATAAAACATTAACATTTTAGAATTATTTATTGTTTTTAATGCCCAATTAGCATTTTTTTCTCATCACCACTAAGATTATCCGCTATTTTTTGAATTTCATTTCCATTAATTACATCTGAAATACTAATTTCATATTCATTTCTAAAATACTTAGTTCCATGAAATTCTTCAATACTTGAGTATAGAAACATTGAAATCGATGTAATACCAATAAATAATAATATTCCCATAAATATCATAAGAACTTTATTTTTTTAAAATCTTCCTATTAATTAATAACGCTTTTACAATCACTTTTTTATCATTTTTTCTATTTACAAATTGTACATATACAAAAAATAATAATAATAAAAATAACATTATATTCATTAAAACAACAGCATCCATATTTTCTCCAATCTTTTTATAAAATCAACTCTTTTTATTATACTATAAAATACTGTGAAATTTATTTTTAAAAAAAATTGAGCTTTACGCCCAATTTTAATGTAGTATTATATAGAAAGAATTTTTCTTGCTTCTTCTGGTGTTGCTATTTCTCTTCCTAATTCTTTTGCGATTCTTACTACTCTTTCTACTAGCA
>JAMOQG010000010.1 GCA_027064135.1 Peptostreptococcaceae bacterium
TTAAATCAGGAGAATCTTTAAGTATGGCTAACAGAGTTGAATCTTTCGAAATAGAACGAAAATTTTTATAAATGAAAAACATAAACATTGATTCAAGAGAATAAGTTCTATCACGACCCATTGTTTTATAATAAAGATTATAAAATGAGTCAGGAATAATATCAGTAAAAGAGATAAAATTTTTGAATAATTCAAAGTAATTACTTGAATTATCAGTAAGGAAATTACGAGTTTCTTTATTGATATCAAAAAAAGAAAGTTGATAAAAGTTTGACATAGTTTTCTCCTTTCATGGGAATTTGTTTGTTATTTGTTGATATATAGATACCCATATTGGAGGAAACTATTCAAAATAAATGAAAGAAAGTTACTAATTGCAATAGGTTGTATAGTTTTGCAATTAGCTACTCCGGGTTAATATTAAGGAGAAAAAATATGAAAAAAAGATTAATGAATGATTTAAAAGTAGCTATGAAAGAAAAGCAAAAGCTTAGAAAATCAGTTATAACAATGCTTCGAGCTGCAATAAAACAGATTGAAGTTGATGAAAGAATTGAAGTGCCAGAAGAAAGAGTGATGGATATTATTGCTTCTCAAATAAAAATAAAAAGAAAAGCAATTGAAGATTTTAAAAAAGCTGAAAGACAAGAATTAGTTGATGAAGCATTAGAAGAAATTAAAGTTTTGCAAGAGTATTTACCAAAGCAATTATCAGCTATAGAAATTGAAAAAATTGTTACTGAAGCGATTGAAATGGTTGGAGCTTCTTCAATGAAAGATATGGGAAAAGTTATGGGTATAGTAAATCCTAAAGTCAAAGGAATCGCTGAAGGAAGTGCTGTAGCAAAAATTGTCAAAGAAAAATTAATGTAATTTTAAAGCCTGTAAATATTATATTCACAGGCTTTCGTGTTTGCTAAAATAGCAAGTATTTTGTGAATCAATTGTTTTTGTGATACAATAAAGTAGTAAATAATAGGGGGAAATATTATTGGAAAACATTAAAATGGTTATTGAAAATACTGAAATACTTCATAAAATTTTAGGTAGTATGGATAAAAATTTAGAACTAATGGAAGAAGAGTTTGATATAAAAATATCAATAAGAGAAAATTTTATTGTGTTAATTGGAGAAGATAAAGAAGTTGTAGAAGTTTTAATAAAAAAACTTATTGATTTTGTTAGTCATGAAGGTATTCTTGATGAACAAAAAATTAATTATTATATAAATAAAATTAAATTAGGTGAAACTAGAGAACTTGATAGTATTAAAGATACAATTGTTTGCATGAATGCTCATGGACAAAGTATTAAGCCAAAAACTTTTGGACAAAAGAAATATGTGGATGCTATTAATAACAATGTTGTAACATTTGGAGTGGGACCTGCAGGTACAGGTAAGACTTTTTTAGCTGTTGCAGTAGCTGTAAGAGAGTTTAGAAATAAAAATGTTAGTCGAATAATTATTACTAGACCAGCAGTAGAAGCAGGAGAGAATCTTGGATTTTTACCTGGAGATTTAGAAATGAAAATTGATCCATATTTAAGACCGCTCTATGACGCACTTTATAATATTTTAGGTGCAAAAACTTTTACTAAATATAGAGAAAGTGGACTTATTGAAGTTGCGCCGCTTGCATATATGAGAGGTCGAACATTGGATGATGCATTTATTATACTTGATGAAGCACAAAACTCAACTGTTGAACAAATGAAAATGTTTTTAACGCGTTTTGGGTTTGGATCGAAAGTTGTTGTAAATGGAGATATTACACAGATTGATTTAAAAAGAAATCAAACTTCTGGACTTGTACATGCAATAGGAATTCTTGATAATGTAAAAGATATTAATATTTCAAGATTTGGTTCTAATGATATTGTAAGACATAAGTTGGTTAGAAGTATTATTGATAGATATGAAAAAGCTGAGAAAAGGAGTGGAAAATAATGAATATATTGTTAAATAATCATCAAAATAAAGTGCCGGTGAGCGAAGAATTGATGGACCTTGTGAAAAAAAGTATTACTGCGGCGTTAAATTATGAAAATATATTTGAGAAAGTTGAAGTAAGTTTATTATTTATTGATAATGATGAAATTAGAGAGTTGAATAAAGAATATAGAGGTGTTAATCTTCCTACTGATGTCCTTTCATTCCCTATGTACGACGATATTTCAGAAGCGCTTGAAGAAGAATATTTATATTTAGGTGATATAGTTATTTCTTGTGAAAAAGCTATTGAACAAGCTAAAGATTTTGGACATTCTGTAGAGAGAGAAATTGGATATTTAACTGTTCATAGTGTTTTACATTTATTAGGTTATGATCATATGAATGAAGAAGATAAAGCTATTATGAGAGAAAAAGAAGAAGAAATTCTCAAGAAAGTAGATTTGGAAAGATAAATATGGAAAAAATAATGTTGCTAATTACCATTCTTTTACTTGTTTTAATTACAGGTTGCAGTAGCTCTTCTGTGATTTCAGATGAGCCTGTAGAAGTTGAAGTAGAAACTGAAGAACCTGTAAAAGTTAATGTAGTTGAAGTTGAAAAGAAAGAAGAGCCTATAATTAACGAGGTGATTGAAGAACCAGAAGTTAAGATTGAAGAGGAAAAATTTTATTCGAAATTATCTGGAGAAGAAATTAAAGAAGCGAATATGAATAATAGAGCATTTGCTGTTATGCTTGATAACTTTTATACTGCAAGGCCTCAAGCTGGATTGTCGCAAGCTGATATTGTTTATGAAATCCTAGCTGAAGGTCCAATAACAAGATATATGGCTGTTTTTCAATCGGAATATCCTGATAATATTGGGCCCGTTAGAAGTGCAAGACCTTATTTTGTTAAGAAAAGCTTGGAATTTAATGCTTTTTATACTCATGTAGGTGGATCGCCACAAGGTTTAGCCGATATTAAAAGATTAAATTCATATGATATTGATGCAATGAGTTGCGGCTCAAATATATTTTGGAGAGTAGATCATAAGAAAATTCCGCATAATATGTATACAAGTTCAGATGCGATTTTAAAAGAAGCAAATAGGAAAAAATATAAAACAAATGGTGAAATAGAATTTTTAAATTTTTATAAAGAAGATACAAAGATTAATGGTGAAAATGGTAGTATAATTAAAATATGTTATAAAGATCCTATAGGAAAAGATTTAGAAGGTTATACTTCTGAGTATCGATATGATATTGAAAGTGGTTTATATTATAGATATACTAATTCTAAAAGATATATCGATGAAAACAATGATGAAGAAATAACTGTAAAAAATATTTTAGTGCAATTTGCAAAAACAAGAGTTATAGATGATAAACTTAGAAGAGATATCAGTATAGTTGGAACGGGTAATGGACTTTATTTTACAAATGGTGAATATATTGAAGTAACCTGGGAGAAAAAAACAGAAAGTTCAAGAACAATTTTTTATTCTAATGGAGAAGAAATTAAATTGAATGTAGGAAAAACATGGATACAAGTTGTTCCTTACAGTTTGGAAGTAAAGATTAATTAAGGAGAAAAAATGGAATACGGAAAATTAATGGAAGTTGCAAGAGAGGCTAAAAAAATGGCTTATGTGCCATATTCAAATTTTAGAGTTGGAGCTGCACTTTTAACAAAAAATGAGAAAGTATTTACTGGTTGTAATGTGGAAATTGCATCTCTAGGAGCTACAAATTGTGCAGAAAGAACTGCAATTTTTAAGGCTGTTAGCGAAGGCGAGACTGAGTATAAAGCAATAGCTATCACAGGAGATAGTGATTCAACTTTCCCGTGTGGAATTTGTAGACAAGTTATTGTTGAATTTGGTGATGATATTGATATTATCGTTGATGGAAAAGATGGTTTAGTGATTACAAATATTAGTGAACTTTTGCCTCATTCTTTTACTGGTAAAGATTTGAAGGAGTTGAAATAATGAGTTTCAAATCAGGATTTGTAACTATTATTGGAAGGACTAATGTTGGAAAGTCAACATTAATTAATAAAATTATTCAAGAGAAACTTTTAATTGTTTCGGATAAACCGCAGACTACAAGAAATAAAATTTCTGCAATATATAACGGGAAAAAATCGCAGATAGTATTTCTAGATACTCCTGGAATGCATAAACCAAAAAACAAATATAGTGAACAACTTGTGAGAACTACAAAAAGTACATTAGGTGAAGTTGATGTAGTAATGTTTATGATTGACAGTTCAGCTATTATTGGGCCGGGAGATAAATACATTATTGAAATATTGAAAACAGTAAGTGTACCGGTAATATTGGTAATAAATAAAACTGATCTTGTATCTAAAAGCGAATTAGCAGCATTAATGAAAATATATGAAGAGTATAATTTTATAAAAGATATTGTATGTATTTCAGCGCTTAATGATACTAATATTAGAGGATTAATTAAAGTATTAGAGTCTTATATGCCGGAAGGTCCTGAATATTATCCAAGGGATATGATTATTGATCAAACTGAAAGAAAAATAGCTTCTGAACTTATCAGAGAAAAATTATTAATGTATTTACAAGATGAAATTCCTCATGGTGTTTTTGTTAAAATTGATAAAATGAAAGAACGAAGTGATAAAAAAATAGTTGATATTGATGCTACAATAATATGTGAAAAAAAATCTCATAAAGGCATTATTATCGGTAAAAACGGGAGAAAATTAAAAGGTATTGGTAAAAGTGCTAGAGAAGATATAGAAAGAATGCTTGATATGAAAGTGTTTTTAACCCTTTGGGTTAAAGTGAAAAAAGATTGGAGAAATAGCGAGTTCTATTTAAGAAATCTAGAATAACAGGTGATAAATGATGGAACAAAACAATAGAGAAATAGAAATTTTAGAAGAAATTAAATCATTAATTTTGTTTAAAGAATTTGATGCATTATTAGAGTATTTAGAATCACTCCATTATATTGATATAGCAGATATAATGGATGAATTTGATAAAGAAGAAAAGAATACGCTTTTTGAATTGATTCCGATTGAATTTGCATCAGGTATTTTAGAAGAATTAGAGCCTAAAGCGTTTTCAAATTTACTTAAAGATTTGGATGACAGAAAAAAATACTTAATTTTAGATGAAATGTCACAAGATGATATTGTTGATAAACTTGAAGATTTATCTGACGCACGTATTATTGAAATATTTAAACATATGGATATTGAAGATTCAAGAATGATTAAGAAATTACTTGCATATGAATCTGATGTTGCTGGTGGTCTTATGACTAGTGAATTTGTTTCTATGCCAGAGGATATGTCTAAAGCTGAAGCTTTAGAGTATTTAAAAACAAATGCGCCTGATGCAGAAACCATTTACTATACATTTGTTGTTGATAATCAAAGGAAACTTGTTGGAGTGCTTTCTCTTAGAGATTTAATACTTGCTGAAAATGATACTAAAATCGTAGAAATAATGCATAAAAATGTTATTTCTGTTAATGTATATGATGATCAGGAAGAAGTTGCACAAGTTGTTTCGAAATACGATTTGCTAGCAGTTCCTGTAGTAAATAATTTTGATAAAATTGTTGGAATTATTACGGTTGATGATATTATTGATGTTATTGAAGAAGAAGCAACTGAAGATATTATGAAATTTGCTGGAACTACTGAAAATGATACAAGTGAAGAAAATACAGTTTTCGAAAATATTATTTCTTCAACAAAAGCAAGGCTTCCTTGGTTGATAATTACAGTTTTTGGAGGGTTAGTATCTGCTTCGATTGTGCGGCATTTTCAAGGAGTACTTAATGCAAATACAGTTTTAGCTTTATTTATGCCTCTATTAGCAGGAATGGGTGGAAATGTAGGCACACAATCCTCAACTATTACTGTTAGAAATATTGCTGTAGGAAGTATTGAAACAAGAGATATTCCGATTACTCTTTTTCATGAAATAACTGTTGGAATAATAGTTGGTATAATTTGTGCGACAGTAGTTGCAATAGCATCATATATTTTAAATGGCGAATTAATAATAAGCTTGATTGTTGGAATTTCAATGACAGCAAATATTATTACGGCTGCAACTATAGGAACGGTTGTACCGTTAGTGTTTAAGAAAATAAATGTTGATCCTGCAATAGCTTCAGCTCCATTTATTTCAACTACTGTAGATATTACTAGTCTTACAATTTATTTTTCGATGGCAACATTTTTAATTTCAAAGTTTGGATAATGATATGTATTTAAAAACAAAAGCAATAATAATTAAAATTAGAGATTTTTCAGAAAACGATCTTATAGTTGATCTTTTTACTTTTTCATCTGGAAAAATCACTGCAATTGCAAAAGGTGCTAAAAGTGCAAAATCAAAAGTTTCTGGAGTTTCTAATTTGTTTTTTTATGGAGAATTTGAATTGTATATTGGTAAAAAATGGAATAGAATTAATTCTATAGAAGTAATCAACAGTTTTTATTATATACGTGAAGATATTGAAAAATTGTCGTATGGGTCATATTTTTTAGAGCTGATAGAAACTTCAATAGTTGAAAAAAAGAGTGAAAAAGAACTATTTGTTTTATTATTAAAGACTTTGGATAATTTGAAAAATAAGAATTATCTTTTTCTAAAGGTATTGTTTCAATTTAAATTGTTAACCAATTTAGGTTATAAACCTAGATTGTATAATTGCTCAAAATGTGGAGAAGAAGTTAGCAATAATATTGGTTTTAGTGTTTATCATGGCGGAGTTGTATGCGAAAAATGCAACGATAATGACAGTTTGAATATAAGTTTAAAGCTGCTTAGTATATTTCAATATTTCGAACAAAACGAATTTTCACAAATTATTAATATTGAAATAAATAGTTTATTTATAAAGAAAATGGATATAATACTATATAAGTATTTAACGTATTATTTGGATAAAAGTGATTTCAAAAGTTTGAAATTTTTAAATATTTTTAAGGAGGAATAAAATGGAACTAACTCTGGAAATGGTTGATCAGGTAATTGATAGAACTGGTGTAAATTACAAAGATGCAAAGGAAGCTCTTTTAAAATGTGATGGAGATATTCTTGAAGCAATTGTACTTTTAGAAAATGGTGAAGAAAAGCCTGAAGAAGAACATGTTTTAATAAAAAAATTAAAAGAACTTGTTGAAAAAGGAAAAGTTTCAAGAATACTTGTTGAAAAAGAAGGAAAAAACATTATTAATATTCCTGTAGTAGCGGGTGTAATTGGTGGCATTATATTTTCAACGGCTGCAATTGTTGGAATCGCTGCTGCTGTAGTATCTGGTTGTGAAATCTACGTAGTAAATGAAGATGATGAAAAAATAAATATTAAAGAATATACTAAAGAAAGATATAATCAAGCAATTAATAAAAAAACAAGAAAAGCTGATGTATATGAAACTGAAATAAATGAAGATGACGGATTTTATGAAGCTAAAATGAATGATGAAAATTTAGACGAAGCTGAATAAAATAGTTTACATTTGATTAGTATTTTGATAAAATTAATCTAATATATACGATGATAAAGATGAGTAATATGTTTTATAGCTTAGAGAGTCAATGATGGTGGGATGTTGACCTATAATTCATATGAAGGAACTTTTGAGTAATAATTTTAAAGTGGATGCAATGCATCAACTAGGGTGGAACCGCGGAAAATAATCTTTCGTCCCTTACTTACTGTAGGGATGGAAGATTTTTTGGTTTAAAAATTAGCACAAGGAGAAAAAAATGGCTGAAAAAATCACTATGAAAGATATTGTGTCAATATGTGCGCAAAGAGGGTTTATATTTCAAGGCTCAGAAATTTATGGCGGACTTGCAAATACATGGGATTACGGTCCTTTGGGAGTTGAATTAAAAAATAATATTAAAAAATTATGGTGGAAAAAATTTATTGAAGAGCCTAAATTTAATGTAGGGCTTGATTCAGCAATTTTAATGAATCCACAAGTATGGGAAGCTTCAGGGCATATTGGAGGATTTAACGATCCTCAAGTAGACTGTAAAGTTTGTAAAGCTAGATTTAGAGCTGATGATATTATTGAAAAATATTATAAAAAAAATGGTGAGGAAATTGTTGTAGATGGTTGGTCAAATGAAAAAATGACTGAGTTTATTAATGAACATGATATAAAATGTAGCGAATGTGGAAATAAGGATTTTACTGATGTTAGAGAGTTTAACTTAATGTTTAAAACAAAACAAGGTGTAACTGATGATTCAAGTTCTGATATTTATTTAAGACCTGAAACAGCTCAAGGAATTTTTGTGAATTTCACTAAAATTCAGAGAACATCAAGACAAAAATTACCATTTGGAATCGGTCAAATTGGAAAATCATTTAGAAATGAAATTACACCAGGGAATTTTATATTTAGAACTAGAGAATTTGAACAGATGGAATTAGAATTTTTCTGTAAACCAGGTGAAGATTTAAAATGGTTTGATTATTGGAAACATAGCTGTATGAACTGGCTTTTAGATGCAGGAATTAAAGAGTCAAGTTTAAGATTTAGAGATCATGAAGCGGACGAATTATCATTTTATTCAAATGCGACTTCTGATATTGAATTCCTATTCCCATTTGGTTGGGGAGAATTATGGGGAATTGCTGATAGAACTGATTATGATTTAAATCAGCATGCTAAATCTTCGGGGAAGAATATGACGTATAATGATCCATATACAAATGAAAAGTATGTGCCTTATTGTATTGAGCCATCTGTTGGAGTGGATAGAGTTTTGCTTGCAATACTTATTGATTCGCTTGAAGAAGAAAAATTAGAAGATGGAACTTCTAGAACATTAATGAAGCTTGATTCTAAATTAGCTCCTTTTAAAGCTGCTATATTTCCATTAACTAAAAAACTTACTGAAGCAACTGAAGATGTTTATGTAAAATTAGCTCAAAAATTTAATGTTTCATTTGATGAAAGCGGAAGTATTGGTAAAAGATATAGAAGACATGATGAAATTGGAACGCCTTATTGTATAACTTTTGATTATGATTCTTTAGAAGATAAAATGGTTACAGTTAGAGACAGAGATACAATGGAGCAAGTAAGAGTGAAAATTGATGATATTGTAGATTATATTGAAAACAAAATAAATAAAACAACTTCTCATTAAGAGAGGCTGTTTATTTTAAAAAAAACAGAAAATTCTGATAATATATGAATATAGAGTAGAAATTTGGGTATCAATCTAGGTGGAGGTGGTAAAATGGAGAAATATAACATATATGTTGTATCCGATTCTCTAGGAGAAACGGCTGAAAAAGTAGCACTTGCCGCAATTGAGCAATTTGAGGATGTAAATTATAAATTGATTAAAGTTCCATATGTAACTCAATCAGATCAAATATTAGATGTGGTGTCTGAAGCAAAGAAGAATAAATCAATTATTTTATTTACTCTTGTAATTAAAGATTTGAGAAAGCTATTAATTAATGAGTGTGAAAAAAACAGAATTCTCTATAATGATATTATGCGATCGGTATTAATGGATTTGGAAGTTCTTTTTAATAAAGATCCAGTTTTAAAACCAGGTTTAATATATAAACTTGATGATAATTATTTTAAAAGAGTAGAAGCTGTTGAATTTGCTGTAAAGTATGATGACGGTAAAGATGTTAGAGGAATTAAAAAAGCTGATATTGTGATATTAGGTATTTCAAGAACATCAAAAACACCATTAAGTATGTATATGGCACATAAAAATTTAAAAGTAACTAATATTCCTTTAGTGCCTGAGGTTCCTGTACCTAAAGAAGTTTATGAAGTAGAACCGGGAAAAGTATTTGGATTAATTAATACTCCTGAAAAACTTAATGAGATAAGAACTGAAAGATTGAAAGCTCTAGGCTTAAAAAATACTGCAAATTACGCAAATATGGATAGGATTATGGATGAACTTAGATATGCTCATAAAATATATAATAAAATAGGATGTAAAATAATTGATGTTTCAAATAAGGCTGTAGAAGAAACTGCAAATATTATTATTGAAGCCTGCAATAAGAAATGATTTATATAGAAATGTTAAATTGTCAAAATGATTTTAAAAATCATTTATATAGAGAATCAGAATAGAATTCTGAGTAGATAAAGAGAAATAAAGGGGGAAAGAAATGAGTAATTATGTTTTTAATTTTGAAGAAGGCGGTATTGAACAAAAATTGCTTTTAGGAGGAAAAGGAGCATCATTGGCTGAAATGAGTAAAATTGGTCTTCCTGTTCCTGAAGGTTTTACAATTACCACTAAAGGCTGTTTAAATTATTATGAAGTCGGGAAAAAAATTAGTAAAGAGATAGAAGATGAGATTTTTGATCATTTAAGAATACTTGAAGGTAAAACTGGAAAAAAACTTGGCGATGTTAATGATCCTTTATTAGTTTCTGTTAGATCTGGTGCAGCAATATCAATGCCTGGAATGATGGATACTGTATTGAATCTTGGCTTAAATGATGAATCAGTTAAAGGATTGGCAAAATTAACTGGTAATACTTGTTTTGCCTTAGATTGTTATAGAAGATTTATTCAGATGTTTGGTGATGTTGTACTTGGAATTCATAAATATAAATTTGATGAGATTATGAGAGAGACAGTAGGTAAAAATGCTGATAAATCTACAGAATTATCGGAAGAGGAATATGTTAAAATTATTGACGCATTTAAAGTAAAATTTAAAAACGAAGTTGGTTTTGATTTTCCACAAGAACCAGAAAAACAAATGATGATGTCTATTGAGGCTGTATTTGATTCTTGGAATAATGATAGAGCCAAAATTTATAGAAAAGCAAATGAAATCTCTGATGATCTAGGGACTGCTGTAAATGTTCAAGCAATGGTATTTGGAAATATGGGAGACACTTCAGGAACAGGTGTTGCATTTACTAGAAATCCTGCAAATGGTGAAAATAAAGTTTTTGGCGAATTTTTAATGAATGCTCAAGGTGAAGATGTTGTAGCTGGAATTAGAACTCCAAAAGAGATTGATGAGCTTAAACAAGTAATGCCAAAAGCGTATGATGAATTTATTAAAGCAACTGAAATTTTAGAAAATCATTATAGAGATGTTCAAGATATAGAATTTACAATTGAGAGAGAAAAATTATATTTTTTACAAACTAGAACTGCTAAAAGAACAGCGGATGCTGCAATTAATATTGCTGTTGATATGGTTGAAGAAGGATTTATTACTACTGATGAAGCAATAATGAGAATCCAACCTGAGCAAATTAATCAATTACTACATCCTGAATTTATTGAAGCTGAATTAGAAAACGCGAAAATTATGGCAAAAGGTTTACCAGCATCTCCTGGTGCTGCAACTGGAAAAGTATATTTTAATTCTGAAGATGTAGTTAAAGCAAAAGATGCTGGAATTAGTGCGATATTACTTAGAACTGAAACTTCACCAGAAGATATTACTGGAATGATTCAAGCAGAAGGTATTTTAACTGCAAGAGGTGGAATGACTTCTCATGCTGCTGTAGTTGCTCGTGGAATGGGCAAATGTTGTATTGCGGGATGTGGTGAAATAACAGTTAATGAAGCAGAAAAGTATTTTATTATTGATGGTGAGAAATATTATGAAGGACATAGTATTTCATTGAATGGAAATACTGGATTTGTTTATGATGGAAAAATAAAAACAAAAGAGCATGAATTAACTGGAAATTTCGGAAAATTAATGACTTGGGTTGATGCAAGAAGAAAATTGAAAGTTAGAACAAATGCGGATAATGCAAGAGATTCAGCAGTGGCAAATAAATTTGGCGCTGAAGGTATTGGACTTTGCAGAACTGAGCATATGTTCTTTGAAGCGGAAAGAATTATTTCTGTTAGAAAGATGATTGTTGCAGATAATAAAGAGGAAAGAGTTAAAGCATTAGCTGAATTATTACCTTATCAAATTGAAGATTTTAAAGGTATTTATGAAGAAATGAAAGAAAAACCAGTAACTATTCGATTGTTAGATCCACCATTACATGAGTTTTTACCTAAAGAAGAAGAAGGTATAAAAGTTTTAGCTGAAAGGCTTGATGTAAGAATAGGTGATTTAAAAGATAAAATTGCATTATTAAGTGAATTTAATCCAATGCTAGGACATAGAGGTTGTAGATTAGCAATTACTTATCCTGAAATTTATGAAATGCAAGTTGAAGCAATAATGATTGCTGCAATTGAAGTTTCAAAAGCAAGCGATTTTGATATTGAACCTGAAATTATGATTCCTTTGGTAGGCCATATTGGTGAAATGACTATTGTAAAAAAATTGATTGAAAATATTGCTGAGGAAGTTATTGCAAAATTAGATTATAAACTTGTATATCATATTGGTACAATGATTGAAATACCTAGAGCTGCATTAATTGCAGATGAAATTGCAGAGCATGCAGAATTCTTCTCATTTGGAACAAATGACTTAACTCAGATGACTTTAGGTTTCTCAAGAGATGATGCAGGTAAGTTTATTGAAGAATATAGAGAACAAAAAGTATTGCCTTATGACCCATTTGAAAGAATCGATTTTAATGGCGTCGGAAAATTAATGAAAATAGCTGTCGAAGGTGGAAGATCTACTAATAAAGATTTGAAAATGGGTATATGCGGTGAACATGGCGGCGAGTCTGAATCTGTAAAATATTGTCATGGATTAGGTTTGAATTATGTTTCATGTTCTCCATATAGAGTACCAATTGCAAAAATTGCTGCAGCTCAAGCTGTTATTGAAGAAGAGGAATAGACAGGAGGGTGCTTATGCACCCTTTGTTTTTTCAAAAAATAATGAGGTGAATTGATGATAAGAAATAAAACAATTGAAATAGAAAATATGATCTTATCAAAGTATGCTACTAAAGCAACTGATTCAAAAGGAAGAAGACTTAATGAAGAACAGTGCGTAATTAGAACAGATTTTCAAAGAGATAGAGATAGAATTATACATTCAAAAGCATTTAGACGATTAAAACATAAAACACAGGTTTTTTTAGCACCTGAAGGAGATCATTACAGAACTAGATTGACACATACTTTGGAAGTTTCACAAATTTCAAGAACAATTGCAAGAGCTTTGAGAGCAAATGAGGATTTAGTTGAAGCGATTGCTCTCGGACATGATATTGGTCATACCCCTTTTGGTCACTGTGGAGAAGAGGTTTTAAATCGAATATATGATGGTGGGTTTTCTCATAATGAGCAGAGTTTAAGAGTTGTTGATTACTTAGAAAAAAGAAAAGCAAATAATGGTTATGGACTTAACTTGACTTATGAAGTAAGAGATGGTATATTAAACCATCGAGGGACAAAAATGCCTGAGACACTTGAAGGAAAGATTGTTAGACTAAGTGATAGAATTGCATATATTAATCATGATATTGATGATGCATTAAGAGCTGGTGTTTTAACAATGGACTCTTTTCCAAAAGAATATTTAGATGTATTGGGTTGGACACACGGAGCTAGAATAAATAAACTCATTATTGATGTAATTGAATCAAGCAAGGATTCTTATGATATTAAAATGAGTAAAAAGATTGCCAAATATTTTAATTTATTAAGAGAATTTATGTTTGAAAAAGTATATTTAAATGAATTTGCTAAAAAAGAAGAAAAAAAAGCTAGAAAAGTTATAGAAGAATTGTTTAATTATTTTGTTGAACATCCATCAAAATTGCCTCCTGAACGATATGAGGATTTTTTAAAAGAAAATAATAATGAAGCTATCAAGGATTATATAGCTGGAATGACTGATAGATATGCTATTTTACAATTTAAAAAAATATTTGTTCCAGAAGTTTGGATTTAAAAAAAGGGTTTTTTGATTTTATATAGAATATTATAATGGGTGATAAAATGTCTAAGCGATATATTCAAGGAATTGATAAAATTATAATGGATAATGTAGATATTGTGGATTTTTTATCTCGGTATATGATTCTTAAAAAGTCTGGTAAAAATTATAAAGGATTGTGTCCTTTCCATAATGAGAAGACACCTTCTTTTTTTGTTTCAACTGACGAACAGTTATATAATTGTTTTGGTTGTGAAGCGGGCGGTAGTGTTATTACATTTGTATCTGAAATGGAAAACCTTGGATTTATTGATACAATTGAGTTTATTGCTGAAGCAGTAAATTTAGATTTATCTATATATGTTGAAAACAATGAAGATTATTCTACTGAATATAAAGAAAAAGAAGAAATGCTTAAACTAAATAGAGAAGCGGCTATTTATTACTATAAGAAACTTAAGGCTAGTGAAGAAGCATTAACATACCTAAATAAAAGAAAAATTGATAGAAATATTATTAAAACATTTGGTTTAGGGTATGTATTAAATGAATGGAATGGACTTATGAATTACCTTTTACAAAAAGGATATGAAATAGAGTTTATATATAAAGCAGGATTAGTTTCTAAAAGTGAAAAAAGTAATAAATATTACGATAAATTTAGAGGTAGAGTAATGTTCCCTATTTTTAATGTAAAAGGGAAAATTATTGCATTTGGTGGTAGAATTATTGAGAAAAAAGATAATGCCCCTAAATATTTGAATTCACCTGAAACATTAGTGTTTAATAAATCAGAAACATTATATGGGTTAAATATTGCAAGAAAAAATATTAGAAATAATGAAAAACTTATTTTAGTTGAAGGCTATATGGATGTTATTATGCTTCATAAGTATGGTATAAAAAATGCTATCGCGGCTTTAGGAACTTCCTTTACAAATCAGCATGCAAAAATAATTAAAAGATATGTTAATGAATTAATAATATGTTTTGATTCGGATACTGCAGGGATTAAAGCGACATATAGAGCAATAAAAAATATTGGTAGTGAAATTGAAAAAGTAAAAGTAATTGAACTAGAAAAAGGGTATGATCCAGATGATTTTATTAAAAAAAACGGTGCAGATGCTTTTAATGAAAAAATTAAAAATGCAAAAGCAAGTCATCTTTTTTTACTAGATAAATTACAAGAACCACTTGATTTAACAAAAGAATATGATTTGCATGAATTTATTATTAAATCAAAAGAGATATTAAAAGATATTAAAGACTATTCAATTCAAAATTATTATACAAATATTATTGCAAAAAGAATAAATATGTCCCCACAGGATATTATGAGAGAATTGTTTGATGCAGAAAAAAAATCTGTTAAACAAGTTGTAAATAATAAAATTAATAATGATATTGAAAATAAAGATAGTGATTTACAATTGTTTGAAAAAAAGCTTTTGCAATTTGTTTTAATTGACAAGAAATTTTATTTATTTTTAATTAGTAAATTTGATTTTGAAAAATTTAGTACGGAAAGTATTTTAAATATTTTTAGATTTTTAGAAAATTATTATAAATCTAATAACAAATTTGTTTTAGAAAAAGCTTATGATTATTTGGAAATTTATGAAAGTAAACTTTGTGGAAAATTGATTAAAAATAAGATTATAAGTTCGGATCCCAAAAGAGATATGAAGTTATATATTGAAAAATTAAAAATTGAATTATTAAAAAAAGAATTAAATGAATTGAAAATATCTAGAAGAAGTTTAAAAAATAGTAAAGAGATTGAAAATATGATTTTAAGAGAAGAAAACATTAAAAGAGAAATTAGAAATATGAAAGCATTATTAGAAAGCTAGAAAGGAAGTTGCTTATGGAGAAGAAGAAAAAAGAAGTTATTAATGAAATTATTAAAACAGGTGTTGAAAAAGGTGAGTTGTCTTATGAGGAAATTGACGCAAAGCTTAATAAGTTGGAATTAAAAAATTCCGAAAAGCAAAAAATTTATACAGTTGTCGAAGCTGAAGGAATTGAACTTTTAACTGAGAAAGATGTTATTGAAAGTCGATTAACAGACGATGAAAGATTTGAACTTGATAGAATTAGAAATCTGGTGAATGATGAAGAAGAAATAGAAGAGGAAGTAGAAGAAGAAATAACACTTCCTAAAAGTGTAAATGTTGATGATCCAGTTAGAATGTATTTAAAGGAAATTGGAAAAGTTCCATTATTAAAAAAAGAAGAAGAAGTTGAATTAGCTAAGCGTATTGAAGCTGGTGATGAGGAAGCTAGAAAAAAGTTAACTGAAGCCAATTTAAGACTAGTTGTTTCAATTGCAAAAAGATATGTAGGAAGAGGAATGCTTTTTCTTGATTTAATACAAGAGGGAAATTTAGGACTTTTAAAAGCAGTTAAGAAATTTGATTGGCGTAAAGGATATAAATTTTCTACATATGCAACATGGTGGATTAGACAAGCTATTACAAGATCAATTGCTGATCAAGCTAGGACTATTAGAGTGCCTGTTCATATGGTTGAAACTATTAATAAGCTTATTAGAATTCAACGTCAGTTGTTACAAGATTTAGGTCATGAACCAAAACCTGAAGAAATTGCTAAAGAAATGGGAATTACAGTTGATAAAGTAATGAAAATTTTAAAAATTGCACAAGAACCTGTTTCGTTAGAAACTCCAATTGGAGAAGAAGAGGATAGTCATTTAGGCGATTTTATACCTGATAATGATTCGCCAGCACCAGCTGAATCAGCTGCTTTTGCAATATTAAAAGATCAATTAGATGAAGTGTTAGATTCATTGACTTTAAGAGAACAAAAGGTTTTAAAATTAAGATTTGGCATAGATGATGGTAGAGCAAGAACTTTGGAAGAAGTTGGGAAACAGTTTGATGTAACTAGAGAGCGGATTAGACAGATTGAAGCTAAAGCATTAAGAAAATTAAAACATCCTAGCCGATCAAAAAAATTAAGAGATTTTTTAGATTAAATAGTTTACTATGGATTCGTTTTTCGAGTCCATTTTTCTTAAGAAAAAGGAGGGATAGATGATTTCTGAAAGATTGAAAATATTAGCTAATTATGTTAATAAAAATGATGTTGTTGGGGATATAGGCACTGACCATGGATTTATTCCTATATATCTTATAGAAAACAAAAAAAACAATAGAATGATTGCTTCTGATTTAAATGAGGGGCCACTTGATAATGCTAAAAAAGAGCTTTCGTTAAAAGGATTATTAGATGAAGTTGATTTAAGAATTGGAAGTGGATTGGATCCTTATAAACCTGGAGAAATTGATACAGTTATTATTGCTGGTATGGGTGGAAATTTAATTAGAACCATTTTAATTGAAGGGAAAAAACATATGGAATATCTTAATAAATTAATACTTCAACCTATGCATGGGGTAGAAGAATTGAGAAGATGGATTTTAAATAATGGATTTAGAATAACGGATGAAGATTTATTATTTGAGAATAATATTTTTTATGAGATAATAGTTGCTGAAAAAGGTGAAAAACAAGAATATGATGAAACAAACTTAGAGTTTGGTTTCAATATGCTTAATAAAAATCCTGAAGTTTCAAAAAGCTTTTTAGATATGAAGATACAAAAAATCGAAAAAATAGTTGAAGATATTGAAAGTCATGGTAGTAGCATGTCGCAATCTAGGAAAGAACAGTTTAAAGATAGAATAAAACATTATTATGAGGTAAGAAAATGTTTGTAAATTCAAAGAAAATTGCGAAGATTATTGAAGAAATTGCACCTTTAGTTACAGCGGAAGATTGGGATAATGTAGGTTTTCAAATAGGAAACAGAAATATTGAGATTAATAGAATTATGGTTGCGCTTGAAATTACGGAAGAAGTTTTAGATGAAGCAATAAATAATAATATTGATTTAATAGTTACACATCATCCGCTTATATTTGGAAATATTAATAAAGTTACAACTGATGATAAAATACAAGAATTTATTATTAAAATGATTAAGAACAATATTAATCTATATGTTGCACATACAAATATTGATGCTTCTGAAAACGGAACAAATATGTATTTAGCAAATCTACTAAATCTTAATAGAGTTAGTGGAATTGATAATAATATATTAAATAATTTATATAAAATAAGTGTATTTGTACCTGCCGCTGATTCTGATAAAGTTAGAGATGCGCTTTTTAAAAATCATGCTGGAAAATTTGAAAATTATGACAATGCTTCATTTTCGGCTAATGGAATAGGAACGTTTAGACCGCTTGAAGGTTCAAATCCGTATATTGGGAATATAAATGTATTGGAAAATGTTAAAGAAGTGAAAATTGAAGTGATAATTGATAACGTGCATTTAGATGCAGCAATTAAAAATATGATAAAAGTTCATCCTTATGAAGTGGTAGCATACGATGTAATTAAGTTGGAAAATTATGATAAAAAGTATTCGATTGGTATTACTGGATATTTTGAAAAAAGTATTTCATTAGATGAAACTGTTGAATTGGTTAAAAACAAATTTAAAATTAGTGATTTAAAACTAGTTCACTCTAATGATAGGAAAATTAATAAAATTGCAATTTGTTCAGGTGCTGGAAGTGAATATATAAAAAAAGCAAGTACTCTAGGTTGTAATTGTTTAATAACAGGTGATATTAAATATCATGAAGCTCAATATGCAAGACAATTAGGTTTAAATATTATTGATGCTGGACATTTTGAAACTGAAAATATTTATATGGATTATTTAGAAAATTTTTTAAGAATGAGATGCGTTGAAAAAGGATATGATATTTCTATTTTAAAATCGGAAAAAATTGTAAATCCTTTTGAATTCAAATAGATTTGAACTTAAATAGACCACAAATTTGTGGTCTATTTTTAGTAAAGACTATTATTTTTTTGATTTTAAATAATCTAGGTGTAATATATCGCCAAGCTTTTCAGAAAGCACTCCTAAAAAGGCTCCTGTTATCATTGCTATGACTGTTGGCATAAACTTTGAGCCGGTAGCGAAAAACGCTGACAATCCAATAAAGGCGCCGGGTATATAGTCAAGAAATGATATTTTAGATTGAAAAATAACCATTGCTGACCCTATTGCTGTTGCAACACCAACTGCCGGTATATCTCCTATATATGGAGTTAAAGAAGTTGTTAATAATACAACTACAGCTCCCCAACAAATACCGCTTAAATTGTTCAAAATTGCAGTTTTAAAGCCTTTCTTTCCTCCACCCGCGGCAAAGTATGTAGACCATGCTAAAAAACCGGCAAATGTACTCATTTGCAAATTTGCACTGCTTGTTGCCCAAAGCGCGGCAATTATACCACTACTTAAAGCAATTGGAAATAGTTTTCTCATAATTAACTCCTTATTTTTACTAATCTATCTTAAAATAATTTTGTTTAGAAAGCTATTACTTAACTGATTCTTTATATATATTTTATAAAAAAAAAGATAAAATGTATAGAATTGTCTAAATATTGCTGTATTTATTGTGGGAATACTACAATTCGTTTTTTATAAAAAATTACTTGATAAAATTTATGAATTGATATAATATTAATAATGTTGATTTAGTATGTCAGATGATTGCATTCATTTGAATGAGGAAAGTCCGGGCTCCATAGAGCAGGAATCTGGCTAACGACCAGTGGGGGTAACCTTAAGGCAAGTGCAAAAGAAAGTATACCGCCAATTTTATATTGGTAAGGGTGGAACGGCGAGGTAAGAGCTCACCAGCTCATAGGTGACTATGAGGCTATGTAAACCCATTCCGGAGCAAGACCAAAACGGATCAAAAGAAAACTGCTCGTTTTCTCCTAATGGTAGGTCGCTTGAGGGTATTGGTAACAATACTCCTAGATAGATAATCGTCTAATACAGAACTCGGCTTATAGACATGCTAAATCACATTTCTTATCATATGATAAGATTTTTTTTTTGAAAAATGGTATAATATTTTAGAGGATGTGATAATATGTTTAGTTTCTTAGGATTAAAAAGTTTATCAAATATTAGATATTTACCAAAGTTTTTTTTAGATAAAAATAATTCGTTTTATGAAAAATTGGAAAGTTTAATTTATATTTTCTTGATAATATCACCTGTTGATATTATTCCTGAGTTTATTGTAGGCTTTGGATTTATAGATGATGCAATAATACTTGTTATATTTTTAAATAGAATATTATCTAATCTTGATAAATATAAGAATGAGACAGTAAAAAACGAAGAGTTTGTAGAGGTAAAGTATGAAGTTAAAGAAGATGAAGAGTAAAAATAAATAGCTTAAAAAATAAAGATTCTATATTTATTATAGTTTCTTTTTTGTTCGGGTATAATAAAAAAAGTTTGTACTTTAAAAATTCCATTAAGAATAGTATAATGTATACAGTATATTATTTAGGAGGAGATTATGGCATTTTTAGACAGTGTTCAAGAATTAGCTAAGCAGGATTTAAAAAAAATTGTATTACCTGAAAGTAATGATCCAAGAGTACAAAAGGCAACTGAGGAAATAATTGAAAAGGGTTTAGCTAAAGTGGTTTTAGTTGGAAATGAAGAAGAATTAATGAATAGTTCTGAATATAATTTAAATGGAGCAGAATTTATTGATCCAGTTAGTTTTTCAAAATTAGAGAATTATATTGATGAATTAGTTGAAATTAGAAAGAAAAAAGGATTAACAAAAGAGCAAGCAAAAGAATTGTTAATGAATCCGCTTTATTTTGGATGCATGCTTGTTAAACAAGGCGATGCAGACGGAATGGTAGGTGGAGCAGCAAATTCAACTGCTGATATGTTAAGACCTGCATTACAAGTAATTGGAACAGCAAAAGGTGTTTCAGTAGTATCTTCTGCATTTTTAATGGAAGTTCCAAATTGTGAATATGGTGCAAATGGAATGTTTATTTTTGCCGATGTTGCTTTGAATCCGAACCCAGATGCTGAGCAATTGGCTCATATTGCAAAAAGTTCTGCAGTAACTTTTGAATCATTAGTTCATGAAGAAGCTGTTGTTGCAATGTTATCATTCTCAACTAGAAGTAGTGCAAATCATCCTGATGTTGATAAAATGATTAATGCTACAAAAAAAGCTAAAGAAATTTATCCGGAATTAAAAATAGATGGCGAAATGCAATTAGATGCTGCAATAGTACCTGCTATTGGAAATAAAAAAGCACCAGATAGTGATGTTGCTGGAAAAGCAAATGTATTAGTATTTCCAGATTTAGATGCTGGAAATATTGGATATAAATTAGTTCAGAGATTAGCAAAAGCAAATGCTTTTGGACCATTTACACAAGGTTTAGCAAAACCTGTAAATGACTTGTCTAGAGGTTGTTCTGCAGATGATATCGTCGGAACAGTTGCTATAACTGCATTGCAAGCACAAAATAGTTAATAAAGTAATAGCCGCTCAAAATGAGCGGCTATTTTAATATTGTAGACTTTAGTCAGTTGAGTTCGCGAAGCGTGCGAAACATAAAACCACCCGCTATGCGGGTGCGGAAACGGAAGTTATACAAAAAAATCACCACTTGATATACTAGTAGTGTTCAGGCTACA
>JAMOQG010000011.1 GCA_027064135.1 Peptostreptococcaceae bacterium
TATCATGGATATGCTTAAAAAACCAGTTCAGAACTGGTTTTTGTAAAGGTTTTATTTTATAATATTTTAAAAAAAGAAACTTTTTTTCTGACTTAACTCATGACTGAAGTCAAAAGTGTGCAGTCAGATTTCATCAATCTGCAATGAAAAAAAGAATTCTCAAATGAGAATTCTTAACTTTGTCTTCGCGGTTCAACAATAAATTTGATAGCTGTTCTTTCTTCTCCATCAATGACTATATCAGTAAAAGCTGGAATAGTAATTAAATCAATACCTGAAGGTGAAACAAAACCTCTTGCAATAGCAATAGCTTTTACGCATTGATTAATAGCTCCAGCACCAATAGCTTGAAGTTCTGCTGATCCTTTTTCTCGTATTACTCCTGCAATAGCACCAGCAACAGAATTAGGGCTTGAATTAGATGATACTTTAAGTGTACTCATTATTACCTCCTCAATTATTATATATATTACTACATTCTATTTCCTTTATACCCTATAATAAAAATTAAAAACATTTTTCAAAAAAAATAAAAGTGGATAAATCCACTTTTATAATTGTTATTATTTTGCATAATCTGATGTTCTTGTCTCTCTAATAACTGTAATTTTAATTTGTCCTGGATAATCAAGCTCTTCTTCAACTTGTTTTTTAATATCTCTACAAATTAACACCATATCATCATCACTTGCATCCTCAGGTTTAACAAGAACTCTAATTTCTCGTCCTGCCTGAATAGCATATGAAGATTCTACTTTATCATAACTATTAGCAATATTTTCAAGACCTTCCAATCTTTCAATATAATTACCAAGTGTCTCTCTTCTAGCGCCAGGTCTAGCTGCAGATAATGCGTCTGCTGCAGTTACAAGAACTGCTTCAACTGTTTCTGGTTCATAATCGCCATGATGTGTGCTCATTGCATGAATTACTTTTTCATTTTCATTGTATTTCTTAAGTAATTTCATGCCGATTTCGACGTGTGTTCCTTCCATTTCATGGTCAACTGCTTTACCAATATCATGAAGTAAACCAGCACGTTTTGCAATTCTTACATTCGCTCCTAATTCAGAAGCCATTAGGCCTGCTAAATACGAAACTTCTAAAGAATGTTTTAAAACATTTTGCCCAAAACTCGTTCTATACTTTAATCTACCAAGCAATTGAACTAATTTCGGATGTAAATTGTGTATATTTGCTTCGAATGTAGCATTTTCTCCAACTTCTTTGATTTTTTTATTAAATTCACTAGTGGCTTTATTAACCATTTCTTCAATTCTTGCTGGATGAATTCTTCCGTCAATTATTAATTTCTCTAAAGTAATTCTTGCGATTTCTCTTCGAATTGGATCAAAAGACGATAATATAACAGCTTCTGGAGTATCATCTATAATTAAATCAACACCAGTTAATCTTTCAATAGCTCTAATATTTCTTCCTTCACGTCCAATTATTCGACCTTTCATCTCATCATTTGGTAAATCAATTATTGAAACTGTATTTTCGGAAACAAAATCTGCAGAACATTTCTGTATAGCATAAGAAATGATTTTTTTTGCGTTTTTATCTGCCTCTTCCTCAGCCTCGTGATTTAAACGTTTTATCATAGAAATTTTTTCATGTTGAACTTCTTTTTCAACTTCAAATAAAATTTGTTTTTTTGCATCTTCTAAAGTCAATTCTGAAATTCTTTCTAATTCTTCAATTTGTTTTTGATACATTTTAGATATTTCATTTTCTTTTTTATCTAAACTAGATTGTCTAGAGCTTAATTCTTTAGATTTAAGTTCTAATTTTTCTTCTTTTGTACCTAACATATTGCTTTTAATTTCTAAATTTTCTTCTTTAGTTAAATTTCTATCCTCTAAACGTTTGATTTCAAGGCGTCGTTCTTTTGCTTCAATATCCAATTCCCCTCGTAATTTATGAATTTCTTCTTTTGCATTTACAATCAGCTCTTTAGAGATTGTATCAGCGTTTTTTTCTGCTTCTAAAATTAATTCCTTAGATTTTATTTCTGCACTAAGTATAATTTTTTCGGCAGTTTTCTTACGGAAAAAATATCCAATTCCAAAAAATAATGGAATGATAATAATGATAGCCGGAATAATAAAAGTATTCATTTTTTCACCTCCATTGTTCCTATTAGAAATATAATTAAACATATTTCTGCATCAATTTTATATTTTTTCTACTACTATGTCAAGGTGCTAAAATATTTAATGTTAAATATTTGATTTTGCAGTTGATAACATTAACTTAATTCTGTTTATTTGGTTAGTGGCACTTGATCCAGGATCATAATCAATTGGAGTGATATTTGAATTTGGAAATTGACTTGTAATTTTTTTAATCATTGCTTTTCCAGTAATATGATTTGGTAAACATGCAAAAGGCTGGATACAAGCAATGTTTTTAACATCAGATTCAATTAATTCAATCATTTCAGATGTTAAGAACCATCCTTCACCTGACTGATGTCCAAGAGATAAAATATTTGATGCTTTATCAGCTAACTTATCAATTGAAATTGGAGCTGAAAATCTTTTAGATTCATTAAGTGATTTTTTCATATCCTTTCTGAAATATTCAATAAACTTAATTGCAATTTTACTAATAACACTTTTTGTATTTGACTCAAATAACATATCTTTTCTAATTACAGAATTATATGCACTATAAAGCATAAAATCAGTAAAATCTGGAACAACAACTTCTGCCCCCTCACTTTCTAAATATTCAATAAGATTATTATTTGCTCCAGGATGAAATTTAACTAATATCTCACCAACAATTCCAACTTTTGGTTTTTTAATTTCATTCAGCTTTATATTATCAAAATCATGAATTATGTTTTTTACATTATTTTTAAAACTCGTTATTTTTCCATTTACTAATGAATCAAGTGATATTCTTTCCCATTTTTCATAAAGTTTATTTACAGAACCCGGTATTGTTTCATAAGGTCTTGTTTTTAATACTACTCTTGAAAGTAAATCACCATAAATTAAAGACATTGTTAATTTAACTAATAAATTTTTACTTATTTTAAATCCGGAATTTTTCTCAAGACCTCCTGCATTAAGTGATATAACCGGTATATGATTCATACCTGCGTCTTTTAGAGCTTTTCGTATAAAAGCAATATAATTAGTTGCTCTACATCCACCACCTGTTTGAGAAATAATTACAGCTAATCTATCAGTATCATATTTATTTGAATTAATAGCTTCCATAATTTGGCCAACAACAATAACAGAAGGATAGCATGCATCATTATGAACATATTTTAAACCTTCAGTGACTGTTTTTTCAGTGGTTTCCTTCAATATTTGCAAATTATATCCTTCAGATTGAAATGATTTTTCTAAAAATTTAAAATGCATTGGAGCTAATTGTGGAGATAAAATAGTATATTTGCTTTTCATTTTTTTAGTAAATTCAATTTTTTTGCATAAAGGTTTATTGTTTACTAATAATTTACGTTTATTCATTACGGCTAATAAAGATCTTATTCTTATTCTAGCAGCACCAAGATTGTTTATTTCATCAATTTTAATATTTGTATAAATTTTATTATTTCTTTCTAGAATTTCCTTAATTTGATCAGAGGTAACAGCATCTAATCCACATCCAAAAGAATTTAACTGAATCATTTCAAGTGAATTTGTATTTGAAACGTATTTAGCAGCATTATATAATCTTGTATGATACGTCCATTGATCTACTATTCTTATTGGTCTATCAACTTTTGTTAAATGTGCAATTGAGTCTTCTGTTAATACAGGAATATGATAATTTTGTATTACTTTCGCTATTCCATGGTTAATTTCAGGATCAATATGATAAGGTCTACCTGCCAAAACAATACCTTTTAAATTGTTTTTTTCTAGGTATGAAATTATTTCATTGCCTTTTTCTCTAATATCATTTTTATAATTTTCGAGTTCAAGATAACTATTATTAAGAGCAATTTTAAGTTCATTTTTGCTATGACCATATTTTGAAAAAATTTCTATGATTTTTTTAAGCATTTTGTCTTTATCATAAATTGGATAAAAATTATTCATATAATTAACATCATTTTCAGTTAATGAGTCTAAATTTGCTCTAATTGTTTCTGGATACGAAGTAACAACAGGACAATTAAAATGATTATCTGCATTGTTATCTTCTATTATTTCAAAAGGAATTGAAGGATAAAAAATGTTTTTAACTCCTTTTTTTACTAAATCTTCAATATGACCATGAACAAGTTTAGCCGGATAACAAATTGATTCTGAAGGTATTGAAGTCATTCCCATCTCAAATAGTTTTTGACTGCTTCTTCCAGATAAAGTAACTTTATATTTTAAGTCTGTGAAAAATCTAAACCAAAAAGGATAATTTTCATACATATTAAGAACTCTTGGAATTCCGATTTCTCCATTAATAGCTTCTTCGTCTGTTAAAGGTTCATAGTCAAAAAGCCTTTTATATTTATAATCATACATATTATAAACATCATTTGATTTATTTTTTATTCCTGCTCCTCTTTCACACCTGTTTCCAGAAATAAATTTTCGCTTATCATTAAAAGTATTTATTGTTAAAAGACATTGATTTCCACACAATTTGCATCTTGTATTAGTTTTTTTAACTGTAAATTCTTTAAGTTCGTTCTTACTTAACAAAGTAGTTTGATAATCTTTTGTAAATCTTTCTTTTGCTATTATTGCAGAGCCTAATGCTCCCATTAATCCTGCAACATCCGGTCTAATAACTTCTTTATCTAAAATTATTTCAAGTGCTCTTAAAACAGCATCATTGTAAAAAGTTCCACCTTGTACAACAATGTTTTCCCCTAAATCTGCAGTGTTTTTAAGTCTAATAACTTTAAACAGCGCATTTTTAATTATTGAATATGATATTCCAGCAGCTATATCACCAACTGAGGCACCTTCTTTTTGTGACTGTTTTACACGTGAATTCATAAAAACAGTACATCTTGTTCCTAAATCAACTGGCGTTTTAGCAAAAAGAGATTGCTTAACAAATTCATCTATTGGTAAATCTAAAGATTTTGAAAAAGTTTCAATAAACGAACCACAGCCACTTGAGCAAGCTTCGTTAAGCATAATACTTTCAATAACGCCATTTTTAATTTTAAGGCTTTTCATGTCCTGACCACCAATATCAAGTATAAAATCAACATCTTTTTGATACATAACTCCAGCTCTATAATGTGCTATTGTTTCGATTTCCGAAAAATCAATTAAAAAAGATTCTTTTAATAATTGTTCGCCATATCCTGTTACAGCTGAACTCACAATTTGTGCAGTTTGTGGAAGTTTTTCATATATATCTATTATTGCATCTTTTATTGTCATAAGAGGCTGTCCTAAATTATTTGAATAAAATGAATGTACTAAAGTATCATTTTCATCAAGTAAAACTAATTTTGAAGTAGTCGATCCAGCATCTATTCCAAGAAAAAGATTTCCTTTTGCTTGAGATATATCTATATGATTTATACTTGTTTTATCGTGTCGTTTAAGAAACTCATTATAATCATTTTCATCATTAAAAAGTGGCTTTAATGTGTTAATAGAATTGTTTGGTGCAGTTAGAAATGAAGATAGCGCTAAATATAAAATATTACTTTTTATTGGTTTTGATTCAAAAGCACTTAGTGCAGCTCCAATTGCTACATAAAATCTTGAATTAGTTGGAAAGATTACTTCATTTTCTTTTAAATTTAAAGTTCTAGTAAAAGAATTTCTTAATTCTGATAAATATGTTAAAGGTCCACCAAGATATGCAATATTCCCTTTAATTTTTTTCCCAGCTGAAAGGCCGCTTATTGTTTGATTAACAACAGCTTGTAATATTGAAGCAGCAATATCGCTTTTAGAAATTCCTTCATTTATTAATGGTTGAACGTCAGATTTTGCAAACACACCACATCTTGATGCGACTGGATAAATTGTTTCGTAATCTTTAGCTAATTCATTTAGGCCTTGTGCATCAGTATTTAAGAGTATTGCCATTTGATCAATAAATGCACCAGTACCACCTGCACATGCGCCATTCATCCTTTGGTCAAGATTTAAACCAAAATAAGTGATTTTTGCATCTTCTCCACCTAGCTCAATTGCAACATCTGTTTCTGGGATGAATTTTCTAATTGCTTTTGTAGATGCAATAACTTCTTGAATAAATTCAATATTAAAAAACTCTGATATTAGCATTCCGCCGGAACCAGAAACTTTAATATTAATATTTTTGTCTATTATTAGATCTTTAATTTCTAAAAACATTTCATAAAAAATGTTTTTTATGTCTGAATTATGTCTTTTATAAGTAGAGTATGTTATATTATATTCATTATCTAAAATGACTATTTTTATTGTTGTTGAACCGACATCAATTCCTATATTTAAATTATTTTCCATTATTTCACCTTCTATTTTTCTAACCATCCTAAAATGTCTCCATAAACTATTTCTCTTCCTATTTCATTTAATGTTTCATGTCTATAATCTTTATATAAATGACTTTCAACATCTGTATATTTTGAATAATATTTAATTATTTTTTTAATATCTTTACCATAATTACCAACTGGATCTTCAGTACCCGAAATTATCATTAATGGAATGTTAACATTAAAATAATCATCTTTAATTATATTTCTAATTCCTGAATATAAATCTCTATAGAAAATAATAGGCATTGATTTAAATGAAAATTCATATTTAGAAAACTCATTTAATTTATCAATATCTCTAGTTAGCCAACTTTTAACTTCTGAATTTTTAAAGTGGCTATCGTAACCATTAAAAGATAAATTTTCTACGAACTTTGAATCGTAAAAAGGACCTTTTATATTTAAAATAGTATTTGCAATATTATAACCTAAAGAAATAAGCAACTTACCAGGATTGCCTGTGCCAGAAATAATTGCACCTTTTATTTTTGCTTTACTAGAATAATTATATATAAAATCTCTTAAAATAAATGAACCCATTGAATGTCCTAATATATAGATATCAAGGTCATTAAATTCATTTTTGATAAATTCATTTACCGTCATTACATCATTTACAACTTTGTTCCATCCATTTTTATCAGCAAAATAACCTGTTTTACGTTTTTGCATGCTTTTACCATGACCTCTATGATCGTGACCAACAACTGTGTAGCCATTTTCTACAAGAAAAAGTGCAAATTCCTCGTATCTTTCTATATATTCTCTCATACCATGTAAAATATGAACAATTGCCTTTGGATTATTAGTTTTCCAAATTTTAATGAAAATTGTGTGATTGTCATTAGTTTTTAAATATTTTTCTGCCATAACATCATCTCCTTGATACTATATTCTACCATAAATTCAATTAATATTGAAATAAATGATAAAAAGAAAACAATATTCTGTTATAATGTTACTAATGAGAGGAGATTATATGCAAAAATATTTGTTATTGATTGTTATAGGATATGTACTTGGGTCAATCCCTTTTTCTTACATTGTAGGTAAATTACTTAATAATATTGACATTAGAGAACATGGTAGCGGTAATGCTGGTGCTACAAATGCATTTAGAGTATTAGGTGTTAAAGGTGGGCTTCTTGCTTTTATAGGAGATTTTATTAAAGGTGCTATAGCTGTTATAATAGGCAGATTACTTTTTGGTCTTAATGGTGGGTTGTTAACTGGATTATTTGCTGTAATTGGTCATTGCTATCCATTCACTTTAAAATTTAGAGGCGGCAAAGGAGTAGCAACTACAGCAGGAATTATAATTGCTGTTAATCCATTAATGGGATTATTATTAATAGCGTTTGAATTTTCAATTATATTTATTACTAGATATGTATCATTAGCATCAATCCTTTCTGCATTTGCATTCCCGATTTTAAGTTATTTATTTGGAATGGAAAAGAATTTTATTTTTCTTTCAGTATTTTTAGCGTTGTTTGTAATTTATAGACATAGAACTAATCTGAAAAGATTATTAAATGGTAATGAGAAAAAAATAAAATAGAGAATTAATCTCTATTTTTTTTGTATTTCTCTTTTATAATATTAAAAAGTGATTCTCTTTTATCGTGAATATTAACATCTAAAGTAAATTCACTATTTATTAATTCACTATAATAACTTGAGAATATACTTGAAAAAATTGTTTCTTTTTCATTAAGAACTATTTTTTTATACTGTTCTTGAAGTTCTTCTATTAATTTATTTTGTTCATCAAAAATATTTACATAATCAGTTCCATAAATTAAAAAATCAACATTATTAATATAAATTGAATATATTTCTGGATATAAAATAGAATTGCTAAATTTATTTAAAAACAATTCCGAGATATAAATATTATTATACACATATTCCCATTGAATCCTTATATTTTCATATGCATTATAAGTATTATTTTTAATTTCAAGAAATGTTATTAATTCATCATTTAATTTGTCTTTATATTTCAAAAAATAATTATAATTAATTTGTAAATGAAATTTTCCGTTATCAAAAGAAATAATATAACCTCTTAAATAAAGGGAATTTAACCTACGTCTTAATTGAATATCATCTAATTTCCTTAAATCCAATATCTGACAATTTATTCCATATTCGTCAATTAGTGAATTCTGAATATTATTATTTTGAATCATTTGATCATGAATTGATAAATTATTAAATTGAAAATCAATAAATTTAATAATTAATAAACTCAAAGTATTGCTATTAATATTTTGATAATAAATTGAAATGAATTCAAGTAATTCTGTTTCATTTGCATTTAAAGAAAGTAATTCACTAAATTTTCCTACTACTTTATAATTTATATTTAAATTTTCTATTTCTTTTTTTTCATTAATATTATTATTTTCAATAGAATCATCAAAATTCGAACTTATTTCTGAATCAGATCGTAAATCAATTAATGAAAATATTATCATGAAAAAAAATATTAACATGGCTAAAAAAAATTTTTTTAACATAATTACTCCTTCAACATTTAGTATATTAATTGTACCATTTTCGAAATATATTTGAAATAAAAATTAGTGAATTCTTTTAAAATGTTAAAAATTATGTTATAATTCTAAAATACAGTTGTATGTGTGTGAAAAACAGATTGGAGTTTATATGAATTTATTAACATCTACTAGAGATAATGAAATTTCAATAGATTATACTAATGCCATAATAAAGGGATTAGCTGAAAATGGTGGTTTGTTTGTTCCAAAAGAATTTAATGAAATTGATTTTTCTAACCCTAAATTTTTAAATATGGAATATAAAGATTATGTAATCGAGGTAATAGGTAATTTTATTAATGATATTGATTATAAAGATTTAAAAAAAATTGTAGATATTTCTTATGATAATAAATTTGATAATAGTGAAATAGCTCCATTAAAGAAAATTAATGGAAAATTTATTGTTGAATTATATCACGGGCCAACTCTTGCTTTTAAAGATATGGCATTATCAATTTTGCCTAACTTACTGAAATTTTCAAAAGCAAAAAATAATATTAATGAAAAAACGGTTATTCTTACAGCTACATCAGGTGACACTGGAAAAGCAGCTCTTGAAGGCTTTGCCAATATTGAAAATTTAGACATTATTGTTTTTTTCCCTATGAATGGGGTTAGTCCTATTCAAAAAAGACAGATGTTAACACAAAAAGGTGAAAATACTCATGTGTTTGGTGTAGATGGTAATTTTGATGATGCACAAAGTGCAGTAAAAAAAATATTAAATGATAATAATTTCAAAAAAATTTTAAAGGAAAACAATTATGCGTTTTCTTCTGCGAACTCTATCAATATTGGAAGATTAATTCCGCAAATTGTTTATTATATATCATCATATTTTAAATTAGTTAAATTAAATGAAATAAAATATTCTGAAAAAATAGATGTTATAGTTCCAACAGGAAATTTTGGAAATATACTTGCTGCAAAATATGCAAAAAATTTAGGACTTCCGATTGATAAATTGATTTGTGCTTCAAATGAAAATAATATTTTGACGGATTTTATTAATACTGGAGTTTATGATTTAAATAGAGAATTTATTAAAACTATATCCCCTTCTATGGATATTTTAATATCAAGTAATTTAGAAAGGCTTTTATTTCATTTGGCTGATAATGATGCTAAAAAAGTTAATAAATTAATGGCTAACTTAAAAGATAACGGTATCTATGAAATTGATAATAAAATGAAGAAAAATTTAAATGATTTTAAAAGTTATTATTGCAATGAGTCAAATACAAAAGAAACTATAAAAAATGTTTTTGAAGAAAATAATTATTTAATTGATCCTCACACAGCTGTTGCGTATTATGTGTGTGAAAAATATCAAAATGAAAATAATTGTAATAATAAAGCCTTAATTGTATCTACAGCTAGCCCTTATAAATTTCCTATAAGTGTTGCGAAATCATTAGAGATATATGAAAAAATAGATGATTATAAATTGTTAAAGAAAATATCTAGTTATACTAATACAAAAATTCCTAATAATATTATTTCAATTGAAAATGATGAAATAATTCATAATAAAAACATTTTAATTGATGAAATGAAGAAGAATATTCTTGATTCATTAAACATTTAATATGTTTTGACTTTGATTTTAATTATGGTATAATTGTCTATGTTGACGATTTGGGAGTAGATGGGTGCTGGTGTGCCCACTGGTCTTCAACACCAGCTTGAGGAGTTTAGAGCTTCTCAGATGAGTTCGATTCTCATATATTCCCGCCAAACAAAAAAGTAGAATTTATTAATTCTACTTTTTTTTATCATTTATACTATTTTCTAATGAAATTTTATAAAAACCATCTTCTAAAATTATTTGCCAATTCTTATAAATAAATTCGTTTTCTAAATTTTCATATTTATATACAGCAATACTATAATTACTATAATTTTGAGTAAATGAAATTATTTTATTATAATTTTTTATTTCATTTATGAATTCATTTGTTAATATTTTAAAATCATTATAACTTATTTTATTTTTTGATGTTTCAGATAGTAGCCCATATGCTAAATCATATCTTTCTACGGATATATAATCTATAAACATATTGACAATATCAATTGGAAATTCAATTTTTTGATATAATAACCATTCTAATCTTGGAAGTGGATTTCTTAAATTATAGCCTAACAATTCTTTATTAAATTTTTCACCATTAAATAAAATTTGAACTTTTAAAACATCTTCTTTTTCAGTTACTGTATTGACTAAACTCCAAATATAAAGATAGAAATCTTCTTCATTAAAAAGTGAATAGTCATTTTTATTTACATCTAAATTAATATAACAAATATTGTTAAATGTTTCAATATCATTAATAGAAAAATTAAAATCAAAAATAGATTTATAATTTTTATTCTTTGCTCCAATTGCTAAATTTTGAACCATAGTTGTTTCAATTGCTTCATTTTTTACTATCATAGTTCTTACTTCGGATTTAATGCCTTTCTTTCCTACAAAATACAGATTTGTATTTAATCTAACTATATCTAAAGAGGGATCAATATAATTCTTTTCTTCTATTTCTTCGATATGTGGAAGATTAATATAAGTTAAAAAAAATAGTAAAAGAAAAAAAGAAAATAAAAATAATAATTTATATACTTTTTTCATTCTATACACCTGCCATATTTTTATTTGGTATTATTATATTTATTTGAGTACCAAAGTTTATTTTGCTATTAATTTCAATTTTTCCTTTATGAAGTTCGATTATTTCTCCAGCAATAGATAATCCTAAACCTGTAGAACCTCTGTTAGTAGCTCTAGATTCATCAACTCTATAAAATCTATCAAATAGGAATGGTATGTCTTTTTCAGGAATGCCGATACCTGTATCCTGAATAGTGATTTTAATCGTTTCAGTCGTTGAGCTTAGGCTAATAGTAATTCCACCATTTTCTGTATATTTAATGCTATTTCCAATGATATTTATTAAAACACGTTGAAATTTTGATCTATCAATAAAAGTTTGGACTTTTATATTTTCTTCGAAATTCAAATATAAATTATCACTATCTGCAATAGGTTTTAAAGAGGAAATAACTTCTCTAATTAAAAAATTCAATGATGTTAATTCATATTTAAAAGAAATTTCATCTTTTTCTATATCAACAAGATAAAGAAGATCGTCAATTATTCTACTCAATCTATGAAGTTCGGAATTGGTATCTTTCATAAATTCTTTATATAAAGATTCATCACATTTTTCGCAGTTAATAATAGTATCTGATAATATAATCATTGAAGTAATTGGAGTTCTTAATTCATGAGATACATTAGAAACGAATTTTTTTCTTCTTTTTTCTATTTGTTGCAGTTTAGTTGTTAAAAGAGTAAACGAATTTGTTAATTGAGTTATTTCATCTATTTTTATATTATTAATTTGAATAATATCATTTTGGCCATAAATTTTCTTAACAGACTTATTAAGAGAAACAATTGGCTTACTAATAAAATCTGCAAAAATAATGCTAATTAAACCCGTAAAAATAATGGAAAGTAAAGAAATAAATAATATAATACTCATTGTAGAATATATATTATCATATACATCATCAATGTTTGTTGACATAAACAATATTCCTGTAACATTATTATTTTTTAAAATTGGTGAAGCAATATATGCAAATTTTGATTCTTTAAAACTATAAATATTTGATGCTTCAATACCATTTAAAGCTGATTTCACTTCATTAAGTCTAATTATATTCTTATTTATATCTATATCATTTGAATCAACAAGTATATATCCATAACTATCTAATATCATAATTCTAGAGTTGATGCTAATACTATATTTTTTAATTAGAGTGTTAACATAATTATTTGAATATTCATTTACTTGCAAAGTGTTAATATAAGAATCACTTTGATTTGCAATTACATTTGATTGAACTTTTAAAAATTCAATTCGTTCATTAATATTCTTATTTAAAAAAGTTACATATAAAAACATGTTGATAATAAAAAGAATAATCAACAGTAAAGTTAAGTATGTACTTAATAATTTCCATTTAATACTATAAAATTTAGAGCTAATTTGCAAAATAGTATCCTACCCCCCACTTTGTAAGAATATATTTTGGTTGTGAAGAATTTTCTTCTATTTTTTCTCTTAGTCTTCTAACGTGTACATCTACTGTTCTAACATCTCCAAAATATTCATATCCCCATATTTTTTCAAGTAGTTCTTCTCTTGAAAAAACAGTTCCTTTATTTGTAAGTAAAAGAAGTAATAAATCAAATTCTTTTGCAGTAAGAATAATTTTAGTTTCTTTTAAAAGAATTTTTCTGCCTAGCATATTAATTTTAAAATCATCTATTGTCATTTCGCCAGAATTATTTGGTTCGCTTGAAATATTAAATGTTGTTCGTCTTAATATTGCTTTTATTCTAGCTTTTAATTCAAGCATATTGAAAGGTTTTGTAATATAGTCATCAGCGCCATATTCAAGTCCTAGAATTTTAGATGAATCATCACCTTTTGCTGTTAACATAATAATTGGAACCATAGTTGTTTTTCTAACTTTCTTACAAACTTCTAGACCATTCATTTTAGGAAGCATAATATCTAATAGAACTAAATCATATTTATTATTTATTATTTTTTCGTATGCTTCTGCTCCATCAATTGCAGTATCCACTTCGTAATCTTGTTGCATTAAATTAAATTTTAAACCTTTTAACAATATTTCTTCATCGTCTACGATTAATAATTTACTCATTTATATTTACTCCTTTTTTTAATGTTCTAACATTTTCATTTCTAACAGTTATATTAATTGAATCAAAATACTCCAATAAGGGCATAACAACTTTTCTTGAAGAATTAATTAAATCTCTAAATTCACCTAATGAAATTGATTCGTTTTTAATTAGATAATCAATTAATAGTTTCTTTGATAATTCAATAAAATGTGAATGGAGAGTAATCGATTGATTGATTCTAATTAATTTCTTTTCACTAATAAGATTTGTATAAATAATTTCATAATTTTTACTTATATTTAATTTATCGAAAACCTCTATTAATTTTAATGGGGTAAATTTTGCGTTATAATAGTAATTTAAGATTTCATTATATATATGTTTTTCTTTTTCATTATATGATATTTTAAAATCAAAAAGAGATACTAAAGATTCATTTAGCTTAACTATAGAATTATTAACAGAAATTTCTAATAGTGAATCGAAATGTTTTTTATCTAAGTCTCTAAAAATTTTCTTTCTTATTTCTTCTTTATTTACTCCACTTGATAAAGAATTGTTTAAATGAAACTCTTTTAAAAAATCAATCATATTATTTTCTAATTCAACATAATGCCTTATAGAATAATATGTATCTCTAATATTTATAATCTCATTGCTTTTTAATAAATTTTGAATTTCATAATTTATTGTATCTTTTGTTAATCCGGTTTCTTTAGTGATATTTGAAATATTATTAATTGATAAAAAGTTGTTATAAAGAAAATATTCAATTATTTTATTATAATTAGCATTATCAATTATTTTCAATTCATTTAATATATTTTCTTTGAATCTTTTATGATAAACAGTTTTTGATTTTAAAATTTTACCGCCGCCTATTGTTTCAAGTGGAGAATAAAATCTTATAACAAATTTATCATTGTATTTGCAAACAATATTATTTTCGAGCTTTAATTGAGCGAATGCTGAATCACCAGGCATAATCAATTCTCTATCAAGAATACTTATTCTGCACATTACTTCAGTTGTTCCAATATATAATCTTAATCTTGTATTATTTTCAATTATTCTTTCAGTAGTTTTTAATGTACTGAATCTTACATCAATAAGATCTGTTTCAAAATAAGTGTTTTTAGGAGCAATAACATCTCCTCTTTTAATATCTTTTTTATCTATACCAGGTAAATTTATAGCAACTCTTTGTCCAGAGTGTGCAATTTTAACGTCTTCATTATGTACTTGAATTGTTCTAGCTTTTGAAAGTTTATTACTTGGAAATATTTCAATTTCATCATTTATTTCAATCTTTCCTTCAACTAATGTACCAGTAACAATAGTACCTAAACCTTTAATAGAAAAAACTCTATCAATTGGAAGTCTAAAGTCTGAACTAGAATTATGAATTTTCTTTTGTTTAAATTTTTCAAAAATTATATTTTTCAGTTCACTTATTCCTTCGTTAGTTTTAGTTGAGGTTTCAATAATTGGTGAATTTTCAAAAATAGTTCCTTTTACATAATCTTTTATATCTTCTTTCACTAGTTCAATAAATTCTTCTTCTACTAAATCTTTTTTAGTAATGCATATAATACCATTTTCAATATCTAAATATCTTAAAATATCGATATGTTCTTTTGTTTGAGGCATAATTGATTCATCAGCAGCAATTATTAATAAAACAAGATCGACACCACTAACTCCAGCTAACATATTTTTAATAAATTTTTCATGACCTGGTACATCTATAATCCCAATTTTATTTCCATCAGGAAGATCAAGGTATGCAAAACCTAAATCAATTGTTATTCCTCTATCTTTTTCCTCTTGAAATCTATCTGTTTCAATATTAGTGAGAGCTTTTACAAGAGCGCTTTTTCCATGATCAATATGTCCGGCGGTACCTATAATAAAATTAGACATTTTTACCTCCATCAGTTATTTCAATAAATGCCTTTTTAATATTATTAAATTCAATTTCTTCAATAGTTCTTAAATCTAATAAAAATGTTTCGTTTTTTACTCTACCAACAACAGGATATGAGCAATTTCTCAGTGATTTTGCAATAACATTAGGTTTCATATTGTCAATGCAAATTTTAAGAGCATATGTTTTTAATCTTGTTAAAGGCATAGAACCTCCTCCAACTTGCGATTCATCTTGAATCATTTCAATATGAAGATTTTTAATATCACATAAAATATTTAATAATTTTTCTGCTTTATGAATAATTTCTGCAATATTAATTGTTAAATTTCTAATTGTAGGAATATTTAATTTTGCAGTTTCAATATCTAAATATTGTCGAAATGTAATTTCAAGTGCGGCTAAAGTCATTTTATCAACTCTAAATGCACGTGTTAATTGATTATATTTCATTTGCTCTATATATTCTTTTTTACCTATTATAATTCCAGCTTGCGGTCCACCAAGCATTTTATCACCGGAAAACGAAATAACATCAACACCTGAATCTACTACAGATTTAATTGTAGGCTCAGTAGATTTAAAGTAATCTGAAAGATCAAAAAGTAGTCCGCTTCCTAAATCTTCATATACCGGAATATTACTTGCTTTCCCTAAATTAACAAGATCTTCTCTTGTAACAGATTCAGTAAAACCCATTATTCTATAATTGCTCGTATGTACTTTTAATAAAAGACTAGTTTTATCAGTAATTGCATTTCTATAATCTTTAAGATGCGTTTTATTTGTAGTACCTACTTCTACTAAATCAGTATTACTTAACTTCATAACATCAGGTATTCTAAAAGAACCACCAATTTCAACTAGTTCACCTCTAGAAACAATAGCTTCTCCATTTTGAGATAAAGTATTTAAAACTAACATTACAGCTGCTGCGTTATTATTTACTACCATTGCACTTTCTGCGCCAGTTAATTGACATATCAATTTCTCGATATGGTTATATCTATGCCCTCTTTTACCTGTTTTCAAGTCAAATTCTAAATTTGAATATCCAGAAGCAATTTTATAAACTTCCATAGCAGTATCTTTATTAATACATGATCTTCCAAGATTTGTATGGATTACAACACCGGTACCATTGATTACGTTTTTAAGATTCATTTTATTATATTTTAACGCATCATTTATTATTTCCTTAACAATAATTTCACAATTAATTACATAATCGCTATAATTATTATCAGTTAAATCTTTTATATCATTTCTGATATTATCTAAAATTTTATTAATTGATATCTTTAAAATATGTAAAGAATTGCTTTTTAAATATTTGATAGTTTCATCATGATTTAAAATATCATCTACTTTAGGTATTTTTTTATATAACTCTTTTTTACTCATTATTCCTCCTCATTTGTTCGCTACAATTATATCATAGTTTTAATAATAAAAATAGAAAGCAAATGCTTTCTATTTAACATAAATATATTTTTCTTTTTTTTCTACAATTTCGCCTATAACACTATATTCTGTTTTTAGATTTTGATCTAAATATTCAAGCAGATTATCTAATCTATCTTCAGGAATTGCCATTAATAGCCCACCAGAAGTTTGAGGGTCAAATAGAATATCTTTAGTCACTTCTAAAACATTGTCAAATTGAACAAAATCTGAAACATAATGTCTGTTATCGTATGCTGCAGCAGGAATTATTCCGATTTCTGCATTATCTATTGCACCATCTATAATATTAATCTTATCAGTTTCTATAATGGCAGATTTATTACTGCCCTTCATCATTTCATAAAGATGTCCTAATAATCCGAAACCTGTTACATCAGTTCCAGAATTTACTTTAAATTTTCTCATTGCATCTCCAGCAACATTATTCAATGAAGCTGTGTTAAAAACAAGATTTTTTATTTCAACGTCATCTAATAAATCAGCTTTTAATGCAGTTAAAAGAATTCCTACTCCCAATGGTTTAGTTAATACTAAAACATCACCTGTTTGAGCGTTTGAATTGCTAATGATATCATTAGGGTGTATTTCACCTGTAACAGATAGTCCGTATTTAGGTTCATCATCTTCAATCGAATGTCCACCTACTAATACAGCTCCTGCCTCAATTACTTTTTCTGCACCACCAATTAATATTTGTTCAAGTATTTCATTATCAAGACAACTTGGGAAGCCAACAATGTTTAATGCTATTATAGGTTTTCCTCCCATTGCATATATATCACTTAAAGCATTTGCAGCAGCAATTTGCCCATAATCATAAGGATTATTTACTACTGGAGTAAAAAAATCTAATGTTTGAATAATAGCTTTGTCATCAGACACTTTATAAACAGCTGCGTCATCTGAAGTATCAAAACCTATTAATAAATTTTCTGAATTCAATTTTGGAATATTTCGCAAAACTTGCGATAAGGTCGCGGGACCTATTTTCGCGCCTCAACCAGATGCTTCTGTATATTGAGTTAATTTAACTTCTTTATTCATATTACACCTCCACAAATAAATATTATAACATATTATTAAAATTAATAAATAATATTTTTAATTTGATTTAGTTTTTTTTCACCAATACCATTAACATTTAATAAATCTGTTATTTTATTAAATGAGCCATTTTTATTTCTATAATCAATAATTCTTAGCGCAATAACATCACCGATTCCATCTATTTTAGTTAACTCTTCCTTTGATAATTGATTAAAATCAGTTAATGTTAATTTATTATTATTTATATTAGTGTTAATAGCTTCCGTTTTACTTGGTATATATATTTTTAAACCGTCCTCTAATAATCTTGCAAGATTTATTCTCCTAGAATCTGCATTTTCAGTTAAACCACCTGCTTTTGTTATTAAATTATCAAGTCGATCATCTGATTTAACATCATAAACACCCGGATTGTTAACCTCTCCATCAATATGTACTTTATAGTTTATAGGAACATTAATTTGCATTTCAACTTGCTTTTCATTAACATCGATATACATATTATTTTGTTTATAAATTATTCCAAATTTTGTTAATATTACTAAAATTACTAGAATTAGTATAATTACAGTATCTTTGCTTTTAATTTTAATATTCATATTCATTTAATTCCTCCTTGTATTCATTTTACATATTTATTTTTAGTTTTACAATGAAAATTATTATAAATTTATGCTATAATATACTGAGACAAAGGAGTGGTAAATTGAATGTAAAAAATATTACTATAATTATAATTATATTTTTATTATTGATAAGTAGTTTTTCGTTTTCTATAGAAGAACCTGAAAGTTATGATATAAATGCAGAAGATATAAAATCAGAAGCAGCAATTTTAATAGATGCTAATACTGGACAAATATTATTTGAGAAAAAAATTCACGAACAATTATATCCAGCAAGTACAACAAAGCTTTTAACTGCTTTAATAATTGCTGAGAATGTAAATTTAGATCAAGAAGTTATTATTGATAAGTTATCTCCATTTACAACAGGAAGCAGAATATATGTACAAGAAGGTGAAATATTTACTGTTGAACAATTATTAAATGCTCTTTTAATAGAATCAGCAAATGACGTAGCAAATGCTCTTGCAATATACTATTCAGGTTCTATTGAAGAATTTGCGAAAGTAATGAATGAAAAAGCTATTTCTTTAGGTACATTGAATTCAAATTTTGTTAATCCAAATGGATTAAATGATAAAGAACATTATACAACTGCTTATGATTTAAGTTTAATTGCATATGCTGCTTATCATAATGAAATTATTAAATCAATAGTTTCTAAATATACTTATTCTATACCGCCAACAAATAAAGTAGATGAAACAAGATATTTGAAATCGTCAAACAAATTTTTATATAGTAAAAGCAATAAATATTTATTAGATTATAGAGGGAAAAAGATATTTGCTAAATATGATATTATTAATGGTATGAAAACGGGATATACAGACGATGCAAAAAATTGCTTAGTATCATCTGCAAAATTGGATGGTAGAGAATTAATAGCAGTTGTATTAAAAGCAACAGGAAGAAATATTTATACTGATTCAAGAAAGTTAATTGATTATGGATTTAATGAATTTATAGAGAAAGAATTTTTTAAAAAAAATGAAAAAATAAAGGATTTACAGTTAAATAATTTTAAAAAATCAAAAATAGATGTATTAACTAATGAGAATGTAAAAGTTCTATTAAAAAAGGATTATCAACAAAGTATGATTTCAACTGAAACTATTATTTCTAAATTAGAATTACCATTAAAAAAGAACGAAGTAATTGGATCTTTTAAAATAACTTATAACGATAAAATCATTTCCACTTTTGATTTAATATCTAATATTGCAGTTGATAATTCGGTTTTATTAAGTGATGAAACTGTATTTATTGAAAAAAATAAAAAATTTAATTATATGAACTTACTAAGTATATTTTTAAAATTAGTAATTTCATTTTTAATTTGGCGAACTATTATTACGATAATTAGATTGAAACTTAAAAAGAAATATTTGTAAATAAAAAACACATATCAATTTATGTGTTTTTTTTAATAAATTATTCTATTTAAAATTGTATTTAGTGAATCGTATTCTTTAAAAGTTGCATTTACAAAAGAATTAATTAAATTATCCTTAGAAATAAACCACCAATTTATTCTATAACCATTAAAAAGAGCTAAGTTTCTATAAAACTCTCTTATTACTCGCCCATTTCCTTCTCTAAATGGATGGATATAATTAAGTTCTCCTAAATAATAAGATGATCTTTTAATAAAGTCTTCTTTTGAGTAATCAATTAAATAATTTTCTTTTTCTAAATTTTTAAAAAGTATAATTAAAAAATTTTTAATATCATTATGATTAATAAATTTTGTATAAACTGGTTCTGTTTTTTCTATATCTTCTATTCTTAAATTACCAGCAAAATCATAGATATCTTCAAACAAGTATTTATGAATTTTTTTAAGATGAGTAATATTAAAAGTTCCAGTTATTGGTCTTTCGTATAGAGCATCTATTTTCATAAAAGTTAGTTCTTTTTCAACTTTTTTAAGTTTATCATAATCTTTTATGTTTAATTTATTTTTAAGAACAGATGAATCAGCATAACAATAAATCGAATTAGTTGTAGAACTTCCATAATCTTCTTTCATATTATAAAAACTGCCTATATTTTAACAAAATACTGTGAATTACCTCTTCTCTTGATATTCGATTATAGTGAATGTCGTAATATTGTTTTATAGTAGTTTCGGTTACTTCTAAGTCTTCGAATTCTAAAGTAGCTCTAATATTTTTAAGATTGTTTTCTAGAATATCATTCATATTTCACATCCTTTTATATATAAATATTATATCATAGAATCTTAAATAAAGCTATATATTTCAACGTCTTTTTGATGATTTGTTATTAGTGTTTTTATTTGTTATTTTATTAGCTAAATTTCCTTTATATAATATTTTAAGATTGATTTCAATACCAAATTCATGCTGAATTCGGTGTAAATAACCAACTTCATATTCAGTTGCAAGAGAAATTGCAGTACCTTTTTCTTTTTCTCTTCCGGTTCTGCCGATTCGATGTAAATATTCATCTGTTTTTTCAGGTAAATCTAAATTAATAATATGTGTTATACCTTTAATATCAAGACCTCTTGCAGCAATATCTGATGCTATAAGGATATTTGATTTTCCATTTCTAAAATTAACAATTGATTTTTGTCTATCAAGTTTTTCTTGTGCACCATAAAGACCAACAGTCTTTAATTTGTGGAAATTTAATTTATTAACTACATCTTGAATAATTTCGTTTCTATTAACGAATACAATTGCTTTTTCTGGATTAATACTTCTTATTACTTTTCTCAACATATCAATTTTATCTCTTCTTTCAACTTCAAGATAGTAATGGTTTACATTTTTATTAATTAAATTTTCTTCTACAAAAATTAAAACTGGTTCTTTCATCATTTCTGTAGCAATATTTACAATATCTTTTGGCATAGTAGCCGAAAGCATAACAAGTTGTCTATCTCTAAGAGTAGTTTTTATTAATGCTTTAGTTTGAATTATTGAATTATTGTTAATCATTCTATCGGCTTCATCAATAACAATAGTCTTTACTGTATGAGGCTTTAGTTTTTTAAGCTTGATTAACTCAAGCATTCTACCAGTTGAACCTACAGCAATATGTGGTTTAGTTTTTAAATCATTAACTTGTCTTTTTATATTTACTCCACCTATTAGGAGTGATGACCTTATACCAAGATTTGAATTTTTAGCAAGTTTTTTAATTTCATTATTTACTTGAACACTTAATTCATGCGTTGGTGTTATAATAATAGCTTGTAATTTTTTTTCTTCCGGTTCTATTTTATTAATAATTGGAAGAAGATATGCAAGTGTTTTACCACTACCTGTTTTAGATTGTGCAATGATATCTTTTCCTTCCATAAATATTTCAATCATTTGAGATTGAATTTTCCTTGGCTCAATTATATTGTCTTTTTTTAAACCGTTAATTAAACAGTCTTTTAATTTGATTTCTTTAAATGAATTCATTATTCTACCTTTCTATATATTAATCACTTTCAATTCATAAGTTTATTACGTAATATCAATTTTGTCAAATTCAACTTTAAATAAGTCTTTTATTTTTTTAATTTTATGATACAATCATTTAGGATATAAAAGTCGTTTGAAAGGAAGAGAATATGAGCTTAATTAATCAATGGAAAGAATTAGTAGAAAATAGTGCAACTCAAGAGGAATATAATGAATTTTGGAATGATTATATACCAAAAGAACAGAGTAATTATGAATATCTTTTAAATAATTCTAAAGAAAAAATAAAAGGAAATATAAAAGAGCTATCTGAAAAATTCAACATGGATTCAGTAACGTTTCTAGGTTTCCTTGATGGAATAAATTCAAGCCTTACATCTGAATTATCACTTGAAGAAATTGAAGAAGAAACTGAAATTGAATTAAATGTTGATTTTGAGAAACTTCTTTATAATATGTATGATGCAAAAGCAGATTGGTTATATACTTTAGAAGATTGGAAACTTGTTTTAGATAGTGAAACTAGAAATGAAATTCATAAAAAATTTAATGAATCAAAAATATTTGTTAATTCTGATAAAAAAATCGGAAGAAATGACCCATGTCCTTGTGGAAGTGGTAAAAAATATAAAAACTGCTGTATGAATAAATAATAAAAAAAATCGGAAGATATGATACAACCTTCCGATTTTTTTAATTTAAATACTATTTTAAATATGCCACCATTTGAATTTCAACATCTGCGCCAAGTGGAAGTTTTGCAACTTCAAAAGCAGCTCTTGCAGGTTTGTGATCTGTAAAGAATTCAGCATAAACTTCATTCATATCACCGAAATCACCCATGTTTTGTAAAAATACAGTTGTTTTAACAACATTTTCTAAAGTAGTACCAGCTTCTTTTAAAATTGCTTTTGCATTTTCTAAAGATTGTCTAGTTTGATCTTTAATTGAAGTAGTTACCATTTTACCTGTTTCAGGATTAATTGGTAATTGACCTGATACATAAACAAAATCTCCTGCAATCATAGCTTGTGAATATGGACCTACAGCAGCAGGTGCATTGTTAGTGTGAACTTTTTTTAAACTCATTATTTTCCTCCTTTAATCTCATCTAAATAATTATATATTGTGTATTTGGATACCTGAAGTATATCTGCAACATAATCAATAGCACCTTTAATTAAAAAAACACCTTGTTTATCCAAATCATTAACAATTATAACTTTTTCATCTTTTGATAAATAAATAACCGGTTTGCCAAAACTGTCTATCGTAGCTTTTACAGTATCACTTAAAACAACGTTAATTTTATTTTCAGTTGTTTTTTCAGTTTTATTATTCCCTATCTTCATGATATCATCAATTAAACTTCTTGCAGCAATAAAATCAGTAATATCAATATTAATACAAAGACATCCAATAAACTCTCCAGAATCATCTTTAATAAACATAGTTGAAGATTTTAAAACTCTTCCATCAATAGTTTTTTCTGAATAATTTATTATATCTGAATCAATTTTGCCTTCTCGAACTTTATTTAAAGATAATTTTGTCATTGGACTGTTTATTGTTCTTCCAGTAACATGTCCGTTTTCAATTGCTACAATTGATTTTTTTAAATCTTTAAATTCATGTAATACCACTTCACAATTTTTACCAAATGTTCTAGAGATACCAGTAACCATTGGAATAAATTTTAAAATTATTGGATTAACCATATTGCCCTACTTCACTACAATATTAACTAAACGTTTTGGAATAACAATAACTTTTACAACAGTTTTTCCATCAGTTAATAATTTAATTTTATTAGAATTAAGTGCAAGTTTTTCTAAATCATCTTTATTTATGTTTGCATCTACTTCAATTTTGTCTCTCATTTTTCCATTAACCTGAATTACAATTTCCAAAGAATCTTTAACTAAAGCAGCTTCATCATAAGTTGGCCAAGAATGCGAATGGATTGAGCCTTCATTACCAATTAACATCCATAATTCTTCAGTAAAATGTGGTCCAAATGGAGCAAGAAGTAATAAAACATTTTCTACTGCTTTATTCAATAATTCACTATTGATTTCAGGCGCATTTTGAGTGTATTTGTACATTACATTAACAAGTTCCATTATAAAACTAATGGCAGTATTAAAATTAAATCTTAATGAAACATCATGAGTTACATTTTTAATTACTTCATTTAATTTATAGTTTAAGTCTTTGTCAAATTTATTATTAATTGTAATATCACCAGTTTTAAGAATATCTTTATGTTCTTCAACAAATCGCCATACTCTATTAATAAATCTAAATGAACCTTCAACCCCGTCATCACTCCATTCAAGATCTTTTTCAGGCGGAGATGCAAATAAAACAAATAATCTTGCTGTATCAGCACCGTATTTGTCAATTATTTCTCTAGGAGTAACAACATTTCCTTTAGATTTTGACATTTTAGCACCATCTTTTAATACCATTCCTTGAGTTAAAAGATTATCAAATGGTTCATCAACTGGAGATAATCCTAAATCAAAAAGAACTTTTGTAAAGAATCTTGCGTATAGTAAATGAAGTATAGCATGTTCTACTCCGCCAATATATTGATCAACACCCATCCAATATTTAGCTTTATCAAAATTAAAAAGTTCTTTATCATTTTTACTATCAGTATATCTTAAAAAATACCATGATGAATCAACAAAAGTATCCATAGTATCAACTTCTCTTACAGCAGGTTTTCCACATTTTGGACATACAGTATTCATAAATGTTTTTGAAGTTTTAAGAGGTGATTCACCTTTTCCAGTGAATTTAACATCTTTCGGAAGTTTTACAGGTAGATCTTCTTCATTAATAGGTACTTCTCCACAGTCTTCACAATAAACAATTGGAATTGGAACACCCCAATATCTTTGTCTTGAAATTAACCAATCTCTTAATTTAAAATTAACTGTTTTCTTTCCAATACCTCTTTCTTTTAAATCAATAGAAATCTTATCAATTGCTTCCTTATTAGTCATGCCATTAAATTTATCAGAATTTATCATAATTCCTGGCTCACAGAAAGCTTCAGTTAAATTTTCAATATCTATTGAATCGTCATTTGATTTTATTACAGGTATAATTTCTAAATCATATTTTTTAGCAAATTCAAAATCTCTATCATCATGAGCTGGAACAGCCATAATTGCGCCAGTACCATAACCCATCATTACGTAGTTTGCAATGTAGATAGGAATTTCTTTATTATTAACAGGATTTATTGCGAAAGCTCCAATAAATAGTCCTTTTTTTTCTAAAGTAGTAGCAGATCTTTCTATACTAGATAATCTATTTAATTCGTTTAAAAATTCATTTACTTTTGGCTCATATTCAGTTCCAGCAACGAGTTCGTTTACGTATGGATGTTCAGGTGCCATAACCATAAAAGTGGCCCCATATAGTGTATCCGGACGCGTAGTAAATACTTTAAGATCTTTATCTGTATTTTTCACTTTGAAATCAACTTCTGCACCGTATGATCTGCCTATCCAGTTTGATTGCATTAATTTAACTTTATCTGGCCAACCATCTAAATTATTAATGTCATCAAGTAATCTATCAGCATAATCAGTAATTTTAAAATACCATTGACTAAGATTTTTCTTAGTGACTTCACTACCACATCTTTCACATGCTCCATTAACAACTTGTTCATTAGCAAGTACAGTTTCACAGCTAGGACACCAGTTAACAGGTGACTTAGTTTTATATGCTAAACCTTTCTTGTAAAGTTGTAAAAATATCCACTGTGTCCATTTATAATACTCTTCAGAAGAAGTAGCAACTTCTCTATCCCAGTCATAACTAAGACCAAGTTCATTTAATTGTGTAATCATTTCTGAAATATTTTCTCTAGTCCATATATCTGGATGAATACCATTTTTTATTGCAGCATTCTCTGCTGGTAAACCAAAAGAATCCCATCCCATTGGATGAAGAACGTTTTTACCATTCATTTTCTTAAACCTTGCAATAACATCTCCAATTGAATAATTTCTAACATGCCCCATATGTAATTTTCCTGATGGGTAAGGAAACATTTCCAAGCTATAATATTTTTCTTTCGTTTCATCTTCAACAACTTTGAAAGCTTCTGTATCTTTCCAATGTTGTTGCCATTTTTTTTCGATTTTTAAAAAATTATATGACATTCTTTTCACTCCTTCATAACAAAAAACAAAAAAGGCACCTATTTACATAGAGACGGATAAACCGTGGTACCACTCTAATTTGACATATGTCCTCGTGTGTTTTTAAAGGTAACAAACCTGTATTTCTATAAGGTTAATTCAGAAAATAATTATATTGATTCACAGCTACCATCAACTCTCTAAAAAAAATTATAAACTTACTACTTCTTATTGTATATATAATTATAATATTTATTTTATAGATTTTCATCTAAAATGTCAATATCAATTTTTTTCGCATCATTCCACATTCTATCTAGATTATAATAATCTCTTTTTTCTTCGCTAAAGATATGAACAACAAAATCAATAAAATCAAGTAATATCCATCCAGATTCATTATTTCCTTCAAAGTGTCTTAATTTAATTCCATTTTTAGAAAGTTCTTTTCTTAAATAATTTGAAAGTGCACCGACGTGTTTATTTGAAATTCCTGTAGTAAAAATCATATAGTCAGTATAAGGAACAATTCCTGTTACATCAACAAGCGAAACGTTGTATCCTTTTTTTTCGTCTAAAAATTTTGCTGCTTTTATAGCATTGCCTTTAATAATATTCATAAAATCTCCTTCTAAATTGCGATATTTAATAAAATACCTAAGTAAACAATATATGTTCCTAAAATAGCGAAGCCTTGTGATTTATAATTTTTTTCTTTTATTATTACTGGAAAAATAAATAGAAATGCCATTAGCAATGACACCGGAATATCTAGTTTCAAGCTTTGTGCAACATCAACAAAGTTATGTCCCATAATATCAAATGAATATTTATTTATGATTAAACCATTTTCAGAAAAAAATGATGCTGTTGGAATAATCAAAATATAGTTTAAAATATTAGCACCGATTATATTCCCAAGTCCAATATGATGATTACCTTTTACAATGGAACTAATCCCAGTAATTAATTCGGGTAAAGAAGTACCAAGTGCAACAAGTGTTAATGCAATAATACTTTCAGGAACATTAAAATGTTTTGCAATTATAACACCGTTGTCAACTAAAAAATTAGCGCCAACAATGATAAATAATAGCCCAAAAACAAATTTTAAACCATTTTTAATAAGTGAATCAGTTGATTTATCAATTTCTTCAGAAATAATTGTATTAGAATTTTTAGCTAATCTTATATTTAGAATAATATAAATTAATAAAAGTAAAAATAAAAAAACAGATTCATACTTAGAAATTACTAAATCAATTGAAAAATAGAAAACACTAGAAATCGAAAAAATTAATAGAAGTCCTTTTTTAATATAGTTATTTCTATTAACTTCTCCTGATGCAAAAATTATAATTAGTGAAGCAACAAGTCCGGTATTACATATTGTAGAGCCTATGGCATTACCTATTGCTATATCGGAGATACCTTTTAAAGATGCATTAACAGACACAAATAATTCCGGTAAAGTAGTTCCTAAACTAACTATAGTAGCTCCTATTATTATATGCGGAATTCCTGTAATCCCTGCTAGCCATACAGCAGCATCAACAAACCAATCTCCACCTTTAATAATTAATATTAATCCAATTGCAAATAATAAATAAACTAAATACATATTCATAAAAAACTCCTAATCTAATAATCTGTTTCTGAGTTCAACGCTTTCTACATAAAGTTTTTCTCCTTTTTCTAAAATATACTTAATTGATTTATCTAGTGCAACTATCATTGCTGCTTCCACATCAGTATAGGCTAGTTTTTTTATTTTATAATATCCACTAAATACTTTTCTATTTGGTTCTATTAAATCAGCTAAATATAAAATCATATCAAATTTTGACATATTTCTATCTGCAAAAGTATGATATCTAATTGAATTTAGAATTATTTCATCGGTTACATTGAATCTTTCTTTAATTAATTCAGCACCAACTGGCCCGTGACATAAATCTTTAGTATATATTAACATTGGATCTAAATCTAAATTATATTCTTTAACATATTCTCTTAATTTTTCATTTGAATACATTTTAGCATAATCATGCAAAAAACCTGCAATTTTAATTTTTTCAACATCTTCACCATGAATTTTAGCAAGTTCCATAGCAGTTTCCATAACACCTACTGAGTGTTTGTATCTAAATTTATCATTGGTTTTTAGCTCTTCAATAATCATATTAATATCTTTCATAAATCACCTACCTATAATAATTCATTTCATTAATGTAATTTATTACATCGTTATCGACCATATATTTCACTGATTTGTTATTCGAAATTCTTTTTCTAATATCTGTAGAGGATATTTGAATTAGTGGCATTTTAACAACTAAAATTTCTACATCAAATTCCTCATTAAACGCAATAATCTTATTTTCTATTTCATTTTTATTAAATTCCGTTCTTTCAATACACACTAGTTTAACTAATTTAAAAATTTCTGTATAATCTTTCCAAGTATCAAAATTCATTAAAGAATCTGCACCAATAATAAAATAAATTTCTTTTCCCTTTAATTTACCGTTTAATAACATTTTTAAAGTATTAATCGAATAATTTGTTGCAGAGTTATTAATTTCATAATCAAGAACATCAAGAAAATCATTATTTTTTGCAGAAATTTGACACATTTTCAATCTATCAATTCCACTTAATAAATTTTCACTAGTTTTATGTGGTGGATTTTCATTAGGTAAAAGATATACTTTATCAAGATATAATTCTTCATAAGCATATTGGCACATTAATATATGACCAAGATGTATTGGATTAAATGAACCGCCTAAAATTCCTACTTTATTATTCATAGTTATGCTCTAGGTAACTTAATAACCGCTTCCTCGCTATTAGGTCTATATAATACTAATTTTTTACCAATTGCCTGAACGAAATCAGCATTTAATTTTTCTGCTAATTCATTTGCAACTTCCTTTGGTGTCATATAATTATTATTTAAAATATTAATTTTAACTAGTTCGTGATCTTCCAAAGTTTTATCTAATTGCTCAATGAAATTATCTGATAAGCCATCTTTTCCAATTTGTAAAAGTGGATTTAACTTATTTGCCATTTTTTTTAAGTAACTTCTTTGTTTTCCATTTATCATATTTTTCTCCTTATTCAATATATTCTAATTCGTAACCTTCAATATTGACAAGATCTCCATCTTCTATTCCCATTTTTCTTAAACGATCTAAAACATTTTTATGCTCAAGAACTCTATGAAATCGACGCATAGATTCAAGATTATCAAAGTCAGTTGAGAAAACTAATCTATCCATTGAAGTGCCAGTAACATAATAAATACCGCGTTTTACTTCTATGTCGATTACTGAAGCTTCTTTTTCTTCAAAAGTAACAATAAGTTCAGAATCATCAAATAATGGTATTACTTCAACAGTATCTAATAATTCAGTTGCTCGTTTTAATAATGAATTAATTCCTTTGCCGGTAGCTGCAGAAATCGGAAAAACCTCAATCCCTCTTTTATTCATTTCTTCAGTAAAAACTTTTAAATTATCGTTATCCTCACTTAAAAGATCAATTTTATTAGCTGCAACTATTTGAACTCTTTTTGCTAATTGTTCATTATAATGCTCAAGTTCAGCATTAATTTCATCAAAATCTTTAATTGGATCCCTTCCTTCAATACCAGAAACATCTACAAAATGAATTAAAATTTTAGTTCTTTCAACATGTCTTAAAAACTCAAAACCAAGTCCAATCCCTTTTGAAGCTCCATTTATTAAGCCGGGTATATCTGCAATAACAAAAGATTTTCCTGGTATTGAATTCACTACACCTAAATTTGGTTTAATTGTTGTAAAATGATAATTTGCAATTTTTGGTGTTGCATCAGTAGAATTCGAAAGAAAAGTTGATTTTCCAACATTTGGGAAACCTAAAAGACCTACATCTGCAATAAGTTTTAACTCTATTGTAACTTCCTTTTCTTCACCTGAAAATCCAGGTTCACTAAAGTTTGGAGTTCTTCTTGTTGGAGTTGCAAATTTTCTGTTTCCACGTCCACCACGTCCACCTTTAGCAATTACTGCTTCTTCACCTGGTTCAGTTAAATCTGCAATAATAATATCATTTTCATCTTTTACAATAGTTCCAGGAGGCACAGGTAAAATTAAATCCTTACCACTTTTGCCATAGCAACTTTTCTTTTGACCGTGTTGACCACTTTCTGCTTCAAATTTATGTTTGAATTTAAAATCCATTAATGTTCTCATTCCGGAATTAACTTTGAAAATTACGCTTCCGCCTCTTCCACCGTCTCCACCATCTGGACCACCATCTGGAACATATTTTTCTCTTCTAAAAGCTTTAGAGCCGTCTCCACCTCTACCACCGATAACTTTTACTGTTATTTTATCTATAAACATATTACACCTCTCTTTAATAGCACATATAAATGGAAAATGGACTTATATGTAATATTAATCGCTATATAAATATTACAACTTATTAAAATTTTCCAGTTGTTAAATAAAGCAAAAAAAATGTCCATCAAAATCAGGATGGACATCTATTTTCTATGCTTCGTATATACTTACTTTTTTTTGTTTTTTATTTTTTCTTTCAAATCTTACTACTCCATCTGTCATAGCAAATAAAGTATCGTCTCCACCTCTGCCTACATTTGTACCAGGGTGTATTTTTGTTCCTCTTTGTCTTACAAGTATACTACCTGCAGATACTCTCTGTCCATCAGCTCTTTTTACACCAAGACGTTTAGACTCACTATCTCTACCATTTCGTGAACTACCTACACCTTTTTTACTGGAAAATAACTGAAGATTAAATCCTTTTATCATTCAATTCACCTCCTGGTTAATTATGGTTATATAATTTTTATACGAATTTTGAATTCCTTTTACACCGATCAAAAACGATTTAAAAAGCAATTCAACATCTTTATCAATATTTTTAGGATTAACTTTGATAAAAGTATGCCCAGCATCAATTTTGTAATCAAAATCCTTAAGATTTGTTAATTCATATATTGAAGCTAGAGTTGTTTGAGCTAATACTGAAACACCAGCACAAACAATATCTTTACCATGTTCATCATAATGTGCATGTCCGGAAATATCGAAACCAACAATATCCTTTTTTGCTTTATAAATAACAACCACTAGATTATCGTTCATAATTATAAACTAATTGTTTCGATTTGAATCTTAGTATATGGTTGTCTGTGACCACGTTTCTTTCTGTAACCTTCTTTGTTTTTATATTTAAAAACGATTACTTTTGGTCCTTTTCCATTTTCAATAACAGAAGCTTTAACTTTTGCTGATTCCACATAAGGGTTACCAACAGCTAATTCTCCATCTTTAGAAACAAGTAAGACATTATCAAAATCAATAGTTTCTCCTGCTTCAACTTCTAATTTTTCAATGAATAACTTATCACCTTCTTGAACTCTATATTGTTTTCCACCAGTTTCAATTACTGCGTACATATTGCACCTCCTCATTTAAGACTCGCCAACAGCTAGGTAACTAAAAGTTTTTAACCCGTGTTGTGCGGTTACCTCAAATATTATATAGTATTTCACATCTAATGTCAAACGCTATTTATAATAATATGTTAATAGGTTAAAATGGTTTATGAATAATATTAATAACATCTGAAATTACATATTTTATATGTAATTTGTTGCTATTTAAAAAATCATTATAAGACTGATTTGAATTTAAAAAGTCAATACAGTTTTTACTACAATTTACTTCAAGTTTTTTTGATTTGCTAGTACGTATAATTTGTAATAATTTAGAAAATATAAGATCAGCTTCATACTTTGTATCTGAAAATAAATTATTTAAACTCTTATTTTTATATTGCTTTGTCATTTCTAATAAACCTGTTTTTGTGAATCCAAAAACATTAAACTTACTCTTATATTTATTAAGCTCATAATAAAATTCATTAATAAGTTTTTTCTGAAGAGCAGCATTTTTAAAATTAATAAGATCAATAATTATTATTCCGCTAATATTTCTAATATTTAATTGTTTAGCAATTTCTTTAAGTGCATATGAATTTACTTGATAAAGTCCATTTAAATTATTATTTGAAATGAATTTTCCTGAATTCACATCAATAACAGTTAAAGCTTCAGTATAATCAATTTTTAAATTTATACCATTTTCTAAATATATAGTATCAGTATTTAAGTAAAATAAATCTTTTGAGAGTGATAAATTTTCCTTGTAAGTAATATTAAAATAATGATTGTCCATAGCTATTAATTCATCATAAATGTCCATTGAATTAACAGTAATGTTTTTGATTGAATAATAATAATCCATAATGAATTGAGTATATTCGTTATTTGTATTATAGACCATCTTATTACTAAGTCTATGAGATTTTTTTTGGTTGATTTCATCCCATATTACTAATAAATTCTTTAATTCTTCTACAATTTTGTCCGATTCAATGTTTACAGCATTGCTTCTTACAATAATTCCATAAGTTTGTCTAATTTTATCAAGTTTTTCAGATAATTCTCTTACTTTATTTCTATCAGTAATTTTTTTTGAAATATAAATTTTATTTCCATGTGGAAGTAAAACAACATTATTACTCGGAATTGAAACATCTTCAGAGATTTTCGCTCCTTTTTTATCAATTGAGTTTTTACTAACTTGAACAATTATTTCATTTCCTAATTTATATTTGTTACTAATTTCTTTTAAAGTTAATTTACCTTTAATATCTTTAAAATCTAAATATGCATTTTTTTTTAATCCAATATCAATAAAAATAGATTTCATATTTGGTAAAATATTTATTATTTTACCAATATAAATGTTGCCAATTAAATTTTTATCTGAATTAAAAGCATAATTAAAATCGAAAAGTTCGGAATCTGTATTTAATTTTACCTTTGTTGAAAATATATTTTTATCAATAAATAATTCCATATAATCACCTAAATTATTGGGACTTGTTCTGAATTCACATTTTTAAATATTTCTTGTCTTTGAATATTGATAAACTCATCAGATAATTCAATATTTGCATATTCAATAAACTTTTTAACTATTACATCCGGTTGCAAATTGCCATTTGAACCTGTTTTAACATTGATTTTGAATATCATTTCTTTGTTATTTGTATTCAATAAAAAAACATTATTGATAAATTCAACTATATTTTTTGTTATTGGTTTTTTCTTTCTTCTAATTTTTTCCCAAATTATTTCATCTTGAGCTAAAAATTTATTTAATTTTTCTCTAATATCATCTTCTTCATATTGTCTTTCAGTAGTTATTTTAAGAATATAAGATGCGTCACTTACAATTGCCATTATAGAGTTTTTAGCAGTTGAAAAAGTAGCATCAATAAATTTAATTCCTACCGGTAAAAACGATGGGTCAATTTCTGTTATTTTTCTTAAATCAAATTCTTCTGTAATTCTAACTTCAAAATATTCGCCTTTTGATGAAGTTCCAACTGATAATGGTGCAGCAAAAGCAATTTGAGGTTTTGGATTATATCCACTTGAATATTCTAAAGGAAGCTCAAGCCTTCTTAGTATCCTTTGAATAATACCAGAAAGCTCTAAATGAGCTAAATACTTAGCATAATTAATTTTTTCATATTTAACTATTAATTTCAGGATAACAATCACCACCAATAATTTGTTTGTTCACTCCGCAGTTAGTACAATAATTTCTGCAATCTGTTGTAAGTTTTACTTCTAAAGCTTTTTCATTTTCTTTAATTAAATATTCTTTAGTTACACCACAATCTAAATGATCCCATGGAAGAATTTCAGAATAATCTCTTGTTCTTGTGTTATAAAAATAAGGGTCAATATTTAATAATTCAAATGTTTCAAGCCATAAATCATAATTGAAATATTCTCTCCAAGCGTCAAATTTACATCCTTTTTCATATGCTTTTATGATAACTTCATTTAATTTTCTATCTCCTCTTGCAATTATTCCTTCTAAAGAACTTTCCCAAGATCCATGATAATTATAATTCACATTTCTATTAGTAATTTTTTCTTTTAAAAACTCATGTTTTTCATTTAATTCTTCTACAGTATCTTGTCCAAACCACTGGAATGGTGTAAATGGTTTTGGTACAAAATTTGCTGTTGATATTGTAACAGTTGGTTTACCTTTTCTTAATGATTTATCAACGTTATAATACATTTCTATAGATTTTTCTCCTAAATCAGCAATACCTTGAATATCTTCATATGTTTCAGTAGGAAGCCCAAGCATAAAATACAATTTTACTCTTTTCCAACCATTTTCAAATATTTCTGATAAAGTTGATGTTAAATTTTCTTCAGTTACACCTTTATTTATTACATCTCTTAATCTTTGTGTTCCAGCTTCTGCTGCAAATGTTAAACCAGTTTTTCTTACTTTTTGAATGTCTTTTAGAATATCAACTGCAAAAGAATCAAGCCTTAATGAAGGAAGTGATAATCCAACTTTTTTAGATTCATACTTATCTACAAAATCAGTTACTATCCCTTTAACTTCACTGTGATCTAATGAACTTAATGATGAAAGAGCAATTTCTTCAAATCCTGTATTTTTAATTAAAGTATCCATTTTTTCTAATATATCTTCTTTTGATCTTTCTCTAATAGGTCTATAAAGCATACCCGCTTGACAAAATCTGCATCCTCTAGTACAGCCTCTAAATATTTCAATCATTGCTCTATCATGAATAACATCTTGAAAAGGAACAATAACTTTTTTTGGATAATAATATCCATCAAAATTTCTAATAATTCTCTTTTTAATTAATTTAGGGACATCTTCAAAAGATGGTTTAAATTCTTTTATTGTTTTATCTTTATTATATGAAACTTCATATAATGAAGGTACATAAATACCTTCAATTTTTGAAGCTTCTCTTAAATAAGTTTTTTTTGTATAAGTATTCTCTTTTTTCATTAATTTATAAAGTTCTATTAATTCAATATTAACTTCTTCACCTTCGCCAATTACAAATAAATCAATAATTTCAGCTATTGGTTCAGGATTATAAGCATTCGGTCCACCAGCAAGAATTATAGGCATATCATCATCTCTATCCTTTGATCTAAATGGAATATTTGAAAGATCAAGCATTCCTAAAATATTTGTATATGATAATTCATATTGTAACGTAAAACCAATAAAATCCATTTCTTTTAAAGGCGTCTTTGATTCCAAAGTAAAAAGTTCCATGTCATTTTTTCGAAGCTCATTTTCCATATCTTCCCATGGAGAAAATACCCTTTCACAAAATATATCATCTCTTTCATTTTTTAAATTATATAAAATTTGAAATCCTAAATACGACATTCCAATTTCATAAATATCAGGAAAAGCAAGAACAAATCTAACCATTCCTTCTGTAATTTCCTTATTATAACTATTAATTTCACCACCAATGTATCTTGATGGATTTTGAACATTTCTAAGTAATTTGTCTAGTTTTTCCATAATTCTCCTCTAATTCATTTCTGAGCGACGCATTCTTCTTACGTATACACTAAATGCCATTCCAATTGCAATAAAATTTGTAACCATAGAACTCCCACCATAACTGATAAATGGTAACGTAATACCTGTAACAGGCATCAAACCAATTGTCATTCCAATATTTTCGAAAATTTGAAATGCAAACATAAACATAATACCATAAATTATTAATCCTCCAAATTTATCCTTTGATTGAGAACCCATTTTCAAAAGTTCAGTTAATAATACCAAATATATTATAAGTATTAAACTTGTTCCTACGAACCCTGTTTCTTCACCAATAACAGCATAAATAAAATCTGATTCTCTTACTGGTAAATAATTATATTTATGATAGATTCCTTTAAATATTCCTTTTCCCCAAAGTTGTCCGGATCCAATTGTAATTTTTGATTGCATTACATGATAATAACCTGGCAATGATGAATCATTTGGATGTAGAAAAGCATCTATTCTTAATTTTTGATGAGGTTTTAAAAATTTGTAAATAATTGGTATTGAAGCAGCAAAAGTCAATGTACCGCCAAATATAATTTTTAAATTTAATCCAGCCATAAATAACATTCCAATAAATATTACTACAAAAACAAGTGCTGAACCTAAATCAGGTTGTTTTAATAAAAGAATTAAAATCGGAAGTAGTATTATTGAAGGCACAATTAAATCTTTAATACTTTGAAGTTTTCTATCTTCTTTTGAAAGATATTTTGCTAAAACTACAATAAAAAATAATTTTACTAACTCAGATGTTTGCAAATCAATTGGACCTAAGTTTATCCAACTTCTTGCATTATTTCTTACAATTCCAAGTCCAGGAATATATACACTTAATAAGAGCAAAATTGAAATTACATATAAAAACCAGTCAAAATTTCCAAGCATTTTGTAATCAATTATTAACATCATAAACATTATTACTAATCCTAATAAAAAAGCTATACTTTGGACTTTTATAAATCTATTTATATGGTTAAAATTTGCATCGGTTGCACTTAATACCATAAAAGCACTTATAATAAAAAGTAAAAGAATTAATACTAAAACTTTATAATTTAGATTTTTTACATATTGAATAAACATATTAAAACCTCTTTTACAAATAAAAACTCCCTAAAAGGGAGAATTATCTGATTCTTTCTAGTCTATTAATCGGAATATTGGCAACTAAAGTTGACTTTGAAGATCCTTGTTTTCTATCTCTTGTAATTTCTATATCAAATTCTTTTTCATTAATATCCACATATTCAGATAAAATTCTCATAATATCGCTCTTTATTCTGTCAATTAATTCAGGAGAGCAATCAGATCTATCATGAACAAGTACTAATTGTAACCGTTCTTTAGCGATATTTTTACTACTGGGTTCATTTGAAAAAAACTTTTTAATAATATTTAGCATAATTAATCCTCCCCTACTTACTCAATTTAAAAATTTTCAAAACTTTATCCATAAAGTTAGTCGGAATACTAATATCTAGTAATGGAATATCTTCACCAGTAATTCTTCTAGCAATATTCATAAATGCTTTAGCAGATAATGAACTTTCATCTTTTACAACAGGTTCACCTCTATTAGTACTAATAACAACAGCTTCATCATCAGGTACCGCACCTATTAAATCAATAGCAAGAATATCCGTTATATCATCAATCGAAAGCATGTCGCCACGTTGTACCATTTGCATTTTTATCATATTTACAACTAATTTTATATCATTAATATCATTTGCTTCAAGTAGGCCAATTATTCTATCAGCATCTCTAACAGCAGATACTTCAGGAGTTGAAACAACAATTGCTCTTTTAGCAGCAGCTATTGCATTTTTAAAGCCCCTTTCAATTCCAGCTGGACAATCAATTAAAATATAATCAAATTCATCTCCTAATTCTTCAACTAATGCTATCATGTTTTCAGGCGAAACAGCTTCTTTGTCTTTTGTTTGAGCAGCAGGCAATAAATAGAGACCTTCCAATCTTCTATCCTTAATCAAAGCTTTTTTTGCAGTACAATTCCCAGATGTTACGTCAACAATGTCAAAAACAATTCTATTTTCTAATCCTAAAACGACATCAAGATTTCTAAGACCAATATCTGAATCAATAACAACAACAGAATTGCCTAGCTTTGCTAATGCAGTACCTATATTAGCAGTTGAAGTTGTTTTTCCAACACCACCCTTACCAGATGTAATAACAATAACTTCACTCATATATATCCTCCGTTTCTAAATTTTTTTAATTTCAATTCTATTATCATTGACATATGCTTTTTCAGGAGATAATTCTCTGGATATACCATCATTATCTGGCGCTCTAGAAATCAAATTTCCAATTCTTATTTGGCTTGGAGCTAATAAATTAGCAGCAATAAATGCTTTTTCATCACCATTTATACCAGCATATGCAACTCCTCTTAATTTACCGAAAACAATAATATTTCCTTTTGCTTTTAATACAGCACCAGGATTTACATCACCAAGTACTATAATATCACCATTGCTATTTATCTCATTTCCAGATCTTAATGTATGTTCAACAAAAGTAGTATCATTTTTAATGGATTCAATTTTATTGCTATCCACCACTCTATTATATGAGAAATTCTCTAAAGTTAAAACATTTATTTTAAATATTTCAATTAAAATTTTTTCTAATGAAGCTTTTTCAGAATAATTTAGCTTTTTACCAATAATTCCAACTAAATTTGCGTTTTCAATTAAAGATGAGTGTTGTTTTGATTTTTCTTCTAAACTTTTTAGAATAGAATCAAAATCTGCAGTTTCTTTAATTTGTAAAATTAATCCCTCGCTAACACCTTTAAAGTTAATAATATTTTTCAAATTATTACTTCCTTTCCATGATATATTTACTGATTTTCTACTGGTTCAAGTTTGAAATAGTCACCAATTATTTCTCTTGCCACTGGAGAAGCATAATTACCATGACCTCCTTGTGGAATTAAAATAACAACAGCGATTTCAGGGTCATCATATGGTGCAAAAGAAACATACCAGGCGTAATCTGAATAACTTATTCTATATTTATTTATCATTTCATCAGTAAGTTCTTCTGTAGATAAATTTTTAATAGCTTTTCTCATTGCATGACTTTTATTTAGATATCCATTTTGAATTAAAACACGTATTTCATTTGATAATTCTTGAATTTTTTCTAGATCAGGTTCTTCACTATTCTTTAATTTATTTTTTTTTAATTCTAAATTAGCAAGTTCTTCGTTTCTTTCGATTAGAATATTTATAGTTTCCTTTTCAACATCTGCAATGTTTAATTTAGAATCAATTAAATTTAAATTTTCAGTTAAATATTTTATTTCATCAATCGGTGGAATATTACCTTCTTTTTCTGCGGTTCCAGTTTTACCGGCTACTTTAATCGGAAAATTTTTAAAAGTAGAATATGCAGATCCACCAGGATAATTATTAACTTGATACATTCCTTGTTTCAAATGTTGAATATATTCATTATTTAATTCATTAACAACTTTTTTTCCGTTATCTTTAATTAAAGATAAATCTAATAATTCTCCTCCATTTGCAATAGAAGTAATATATTTAGCGATTTGAACAGGTGTGTATTGATGTGAACCTTGACCAATTGAAAGGTTTAAGGTATCTCCTTCATACCACTGCATAAGATTAAAATAATCATATTTAATTATATCAGCAAGTTCTGATATTTTGTAAAAATCACCTAAAGCTCCTAATTTTTCTAATCTTTTTATTATTATACCACGAGATGGGTTTTCATCAGACCAAGATATTATTTCATTTATTATATTTTTAAGTTTATCTGAATTTGAAACTATATTTTCATCAAAATATTTTGAAAGAACAACTTCTAATTTCTTTCTAAGATAATATTTTACTAAATTTTTCTTTTTTTCAGGATCAGGTACACCTTTTACGACTTCTGAAATTTCTATCCCACTACCTTTATCAAGTCCGAATTCTTTTGAAATTTCGATCAATTTACTAGCATCCATTTCAAAATTTAAATTTCTATCATGATAATAATCATATCCGTTTCCAATGTTAAAAAAATAATAATTACATGAAACTTCAATAGCTTTATAAAGATCAGTTAATCCGTGTTTTGCGTGATATGAATTCCAAAGCCAACATCCATAGGAGTTATTTCCGATTTTTACAAATCCGTCAGAGAATAATTTCATAGCTGGATTTAATCCTTGCGATAAAGCGGCATATCCCGTAATCATTTTATAAACAGACCCTGGTTGAACAGCAGTTCTTGTAGCATTATTATAAAGTGGTCTTGGTGCTAAAGGATTATTTTTATTAACAGGATTTAAACTATTCCAATCTTTATTCGAAATACCCGTTGCAAACAAATTAAGGTCAAAAGTAGGTACACTTGCCAATGCAAGAATTTCACCATTTTTTACATTTACAACTACTCCTGCTCCTAATTGTGCACCTTCAAATTTTTCTCTATAATTATAATTACCCCATTTTGAACTAAATTCAGTACCATTTGATATTCCATCAAATGCTCGTTTTAGATAGTTTTCTAAATTTTTTTGTAGATCAATATCGATTGATAATTGAACATCATTACCAGAAATTGCTTTTTTATTTTCAAGACCATCGTATTCATTTTCTACATCTTTTATATATTGCCCTAACGCATTTACCTCAATGTATTTATAACCGTTCTCACCATTCAAATCTATTTCAAATGCATTTTCAATGCCAGTTTTACCTATTAATTGATTTTCATTATAATCTAATTCTTTAATATATTTATCAATTTCACTTTGCTGCGAAATATGTCCCATATATCCCATAATATGTGAGCCGATATCATTATTAGGATAGTATCTAATAGGTTTGATTTCAATTGTTATTCCTAATAAATCCATATTTAATTCATTAATTTTCGATGCTGTTTCACTTGAAATGTTTTCTGCAATTATAACAGGTTTATATTTTTGATAACCTTGTGAACTTATAGCATATTTCAGAGTAAGAATTTTATATATGTCTTCATCTGAATAGTTTTTAGGAATATGGTAATAAGATTTGTTTTTAATAATCTCAAATGCTTTTTCAGCCGTTATATCATAGGAAATATTAAAATCATCTAAAAAATTTTCTTTTTTAACATCATATGTAAATTTCATTTTTGAAATATTAATTGGTAAATAGACTCCTTGTAAATGTAAGAAATTACTAGCTTCGTAATCATTTAGTTCCTCTGATAGAAGATATTTTTTACGCAAAGAGTTGAAAACGTCTCTTGCAGTATCAGTAGATGAAAAATCATTATCTAATAACCATTTTATTCTATCAATATCATAAACAAATTCGTAAGTGTTATTAGTTATTTTAATAGGAAATTCTAAATGCGTTTCATTATATGAATTTAATATATTAAATATTTTTATTGCAACGTCAGAGATATTCAAATTTTGAATTCCTGTTTCCAAAAATTTCACATTAAAGCTTATCTTATTACCAGCAAGTAATTCTCCATTTCTATCTCTAATTTCTCCTCTAGTGGCAAATGTTTCTATTTTAGTTATTCTATTATTAAGCGATTTATTATTATATTCTTCTCCATCAATAATTGTAATATTGTAAAGCCTTAAAACAAATATTGAAACTAAAAAAATAAAAAATACTAAAATAAATATTTCTCTTTTTTTCATATCATTAAACATATTATCACCTTTCAATAAGCTTGGTTTTAACAAATTTGTAGATGATAATCATCCAAATCACATTTAAAACAATTTCTATAATTAAAATATTAAAAAATTCATAAATACCATATGATAAATTCATAATTGACAAAAATATAAAAAATATTGAATTATACATCACTGTAGCTACTGAAATTAAAAAAGCAGGTGAAATAACACTTACTTTATTAAATACACTTTCTAAATTAGTAATTGTTAGTGCAACTATTAGGTATAAAAAAATATTAATACCAATATAAGGACTTAAAAATAAATCTTGAAGAAGTCCAGCAGTTACAGAATATATGACAATACTTCGGATGTCAAAGTATATAACAAAAATTACAATTACAATTAAATTAAGATTTGGTATAATATCAGCAATTCTGAAATGTTGAATAACAGTACTTTGCAAAAAAAATATAATTAAATTTAAAAATAAAATTATTTTAATTTTCATTAATCCACTCACTTTTTTCTTTATCCATTGTAATTACTGTAACAACATTTATATTTTTAAAATCAACACTTGGTTTAACTGTAATTTCTTTCAAAAATTCATTTTTATCATCTGATATATCAATGATTTTACCTATAAGAATTCCTTTAGGATATATTCCTTGACCAGTAGTAATTATTTTTTCACCAATTTTAGTTGTAGCATTGGGATCAAACAAATTTCCAAATAGCAAACCATTTTCAGAAGATCTAATGAATCCTTGATATTTTGAATTAACAGATATAGTTTCAAAAGATATATTACTTCTATTATCAATTAACGAAATAACTTTTGAATAATTATTTCCTACTTCATACACTTTGCCAATTAGGCCTTCAGACGATATTACAACACTGTATTTTTTTACGCCTTGCTGAGTGCCAGCATTTATCGAAAAAACATCGAACCAGTTTCCCATATCTTTTGATACTACATTACAAGTAACATAATTTTCAAATTGGTTTTCAGATAGATAATTCAAATTTTCTTTTAATGATGAAAGCTCCAATAATTCAGAGTTAGTTAAACTTAATTTAATTAATTCTGAATTCAATCTTTTATTTTCTTCCTTTAAAAATTCTATCTTTTTTTTAGTGTTAAATATTTCTGATATACCTTTAATTTTTTTAGAAGTTGAATCAGAGACATCAAATAATATCTTTTGCACTGGTATAATTATATTTGAAGATAAATTTTCAATTATAGAAATGCTTACTCTTCCACCATTTGAATAACCAATTGAAACCAATAAAACTATTCCTGAAAGAATTATTATTAAATTTCTTAATCGTTTATCCATGATTCAATCCTACTTTCTCAATGTTTTTGTAGAAACAAATACATTTTGTAGTAAATCATAGTGTTCTAAAGCTTTTTCAGTACCTTTAACAACACAATCAAGAGGATCTTCACTTACAAAAACTGGCATTCCTGTTTCTTTAGCTATTAATAAATCAAGACCTTTTAATAATGCTCCCCCTCCAGCTAACATAATACCTTTTAGCATAATATCTGATGCAAGTTCAGGCGGAGTATTTTCTAGTGTTAATTTAATTCCATCTATAATAGCTTTTACTGGAATTGCAATTGCTTCTCTAATTTCACTTGAAGTAACTGTCAAAGTTTTTGGTAAACCGTTCACTAAATTTCTTCCAGTAATATCCATCTTTTTATTTTCAATGTCAAAAGCAGAACCAATTATTGTTTTGATGTTTTCACTAGTTCTTGATCCAATCGACAGTGAATATTTTTTTCTAATATAATACTCAATAGATTTATCAAAATCATCACCAGCAATTCTAATTGAACGACTTGTTACAATTCCACCTAATGAAATTACTGCTATTTCACTTGTTCCACCACCAATATCAACAACCATATTTCCAGATGGCAAAGATACATCAAGACCTGCGCCTATCGCTGCAGCCATTGGTTCTTCAAGTAAAAGTGCTTTTTTAGCTCCAGCAGATAGTGTTGCTTCAAGTACAGCTCTTTTTTCAACTTCTGTTACATCAGACGGCACACCAACTACAACTCTTGGCTTAACTATAAAAAATGATTTCTTAACAGCTTTTTTAATAAAATACTCTAACATTTTTTGTGTAACATTAAAATCAGCAATAACACCTGCGCGCAACGGTCTAATTGCTTGTATATTGCTTGGAGTTTTACCGATCATATCTTTTGCAGCTTGTCCAACTGCTAAAATTGTGTTGTTTGTTATATCAATAGCAACAACAGAAGGTTCTGAAATTATTATACCTTCACCTTTAACTGCAACTAATGTATTTGCAGTTCCTAAATCTATACCAATATCTTTTGAAAATAAGCCCAAATTTCTCACCTCTAAATTAAATTGTTTTCCTTAAAACTGAAATGTTGATTATTACCAATTATAATATGGTCTAAAACATTAATACCTATAATATTTCCAACTTCAGTAAGTCGTTTTGTTATTTCTTTATCATTTTTGCTTGGTTTAGGATCACCACTTGGATGATTGTGAATAAATAAAACCGAAGCAGCAGATTTTTTTATTGCGTATTTATACACCTCTCTTGGATGAACGATAGAAGAATTTAAATTTCCCATAGAAATAATTTCAGTGCTAATTAATTCGCTTTTAGTATTTAAAAGAACAGTAATAAATTGTTCTTTTTTTTCATATCTTAATTCATCCATAAATATATTACAAACATCATTAGGAGATGTTATTTTCATTTTCTTTTTTTTAGAAAATGCAGAAATTCTTTTATTAAGTTCAAGGGCTGCCAATATATTACAAGCTTTAGCCTCACCAATTCCTTTAATAGTTATTAGTTCTTCGAAAGTTATATCTGTTAATCCAGATAAACCACCAAAAGTATTTATCATTTCATTACTCAATTCAATTGCATTTTGATTTCTATTACCAGTGTGAATTAATATTGCAATTAATTCAGCATTTGATAATCTATTAGTACCTTGATTAATCATTTTTTCTCTTGGTCTTTCCAAAATAGGCATTTCTTTAATCATAAAATAATTAGCTTTCATTTTTCCCCCTACAAAATGTTGTAATTAAAATGTTTAATAAGAATTGAATTTAATCTATTTATTGGTAAACCAATTACATTGAAGAAGCAACCATTAAATTTACTTACTAGTAAAGTTCCTATACCTTGTATAGCATATGCTCCAGCTTTTCCGAATGGTTCACCAGTTAAAATATAATTTTCTAAAATATTATTAGAATTATTTTTAAATATTACACTTGTTTTTTCATAATCAACTATTTTAATATTCATTTCTAAATTTATAAGTGCCAATCCAGAATATACAAAATGCTCTCTATTATTTAGTGATTTTAACATATTTAAAGCCTCTTCAGAATCTCTTGGTTTTCCAAGAATATTACCATCAATAACTACAATTGTATCTGCAGCAATTATTGTTTTATCAGGATACTCTTTTGCAATTTCATATGCTTTTTGATAAGCAATAGACATTGCATTGTTTTGGGGATTTATAGAAACATCTATTTCTTCAGCAGTTTCTTTCACAGTCTGCATGAACTTTATATTCAACATATTTAATATTTCTTTTCTTCTAGGTGACTTTGAAGCTAAAATAAATTCCATAATACCTACAACTTTCTATAAATAACTATTGCTAAAATTATTCCAATTACACTTGAAAGACTTAATTTCATTTGAAATCCAAAAGTTAAATTAAATATTGCCAAATCGAGGTTGAAATTATTTATACCAATTGATTTTGAATAATTAAGAATTTCTGCATATTTACTCAAATAATCACCTAAAATTCCACCAAATATTAACCCTATTAATAAAAAGATTAAAAAAATAAATATATTATCTTTTTTCATAAATACTCCTTAAATATTAAATATACATCATTATACATTTTACCATTAATTGATCAGTTATTAAAGCTTTTTGTTATTTTGTAATATTTCCTTGCAAATAAAAAACCCCACTCTTTAAAGTGAAGTTTTTTGATATTAAATGTTTTTCATTATAATTGTATCTTTTGGACAAGCTTCAATACACTCACCGCATCCAATACATTTTTCAGGATCAATTTTATGTTTTCCTTTTATTTCACCTTCAATTGCATCAACTGGACATCTTTTCTTACAAAGTGAGCAACCTATACAATTTTCTTCTTCAATAAATGCGACCATTTTCTTTGTTTCATCTGCACTAATTGCATTAGTTGGACATTTTTCATAACATATCATACATTGAGTACATTTTTCATAATCAATTGATGCTATGTTATTTACAACATGAATTGCGTCAAATGGACAAGATCGTTCACAAATACCGCAAGCAATACATGCAATATCACAGTTTTTCTTAACAAATCCACCCTTTTCCTCATTTTTACAGTCTACTACAACGTGTTGAGTAGCAGGTACTAATTCAATTAAGTCCTTTGGACAAATTTCAATACATGCACCACAAGCTGTACATTTTTCATAATCAACTTCAGCAACACCTTTTTCATTTATATGAATTGCATCGAATTGGCAAACTGATACGCAATCACCTTTACCTAAACATCCAAAGCTACATGCTTTGGGTCCAGATTCTAACATGTTTGCAGAAATACAGCTTTCTAATCCAGAATATTCATATTTGATTGCACAATGATCTTTATCACCTTTACAAAGTACTCTAGCAATCATTTTTTCACTTTCTTCAATTTCTACACCAAGTGCATCACCAATTTTTTCGGCGACCGATTCTCCGCCTACAGGGCAACCGTTAGGTTTAGCATCACCACGTACAACTGCTTCAGCAAATTGCATACATCCTGCATAACCACAACCACCGCAATTAGCAGATGGTAAAACTGCATATACAGCTTCAACTTTTGGATCTTTCTCAACTGCAAATTTTTGTGAAGCAAAAGCTAATCCTGCTCCAAAAACTAATCCCATGCTAGCTAAACTTAATCCAGCAGATAATATATTTTTTACATCCATATTATTTCTCCTTTCATAAAATTATACTAAACCTTGGAATCCTAAAAATGCGATTGACATTAAACTTGCAGTTATAAGTGCAATTGGGAAACCTTTAAACGGTTCTGGAACATCTGAAAGCTCTATTTTTTCTCTAATACCTGCAAATAAAACTATTGCAAGTGCAAAACCTATAGCACCACCCATAGATCTAAATATAGTTTGAACCAAATTTAATTTATCATCAATATTTAATATTGCTAAACCAAGTACAGCACAGTTAGTTGTAATCAATGGCAAAAATACTCCAAGCGCTTGATATAAAGTTGGAGAAATTTTTTGAAGTACTATTTCAACAAATTGTACCAATGATGCAATTACAAGAATAAATGCAACAATTTGAAGATATTCTAAATGAAGGGGTACCAATATAAAATATTGAACCATATAAGTAATAACACCAGCTATCGTCATTACAAATGTAACTGCCATTCCCATACCTATTGAAGTGTCAACTTGTTTTGATACCCCTAAAAAGGGACATACACCTAAAAATCTTGAAAGTACGAAGTTATTAACAAGAATCGAACTTACAAGAATTACGAAAATACTAGCATTTTGCATATTATCCCCCTTTTAAGCCTTTCTACTTTTATACTTATTATTAATAGCCATTAGTATACCTAAAGCTAAAAATGCTCCAGGAGGTAAAATCATAATTAATACAGGTTTAAAACTTGCACCAAATAATGAAAAGCCAAAAATACTTCCAGCGCCTAAAATTTCTCTAACTGATCCAAGGATAGTCAACGATAATGCAAATCCTAATCCCATTCCTAAACCATCTAAAAAAGAATCAATAACATTATTACTATAAGCAAATGCTTCAGCTCTTCCTAAAATTATACAGTTAACAACAATTAAAGGAATAAATAAACCTAGTGCTGAATACAGAGCAGGTAAATATCCTTCCATTACCATACCTATAATAGTAACAAAAGTTGCTATTACAACAATAAATGATGGTATTCTGATTTTATTTGGAATGAAATTTCTTAAAAGAGATATTGCCATATTTGCAAGTACAAGTACTGCTGTTGTAGCAAGACCCATACCAAGTCCGTTTACTGCACTTGTAGTTACAGCTAAAGTTGGACACATTCCAAGTAATTGATAAAATGTTGCGTTTTCTTTATATAAACCATTTGTAAAAATTTGTAATTTAGTTTTACTCAATTTCAATCACCTCCGATATTATTTTGATAATCCTTTAAATGCATCAATTGCATGATTAACACCTTTTGTTACTGCTTTAGATGTTATTGTAGCACCAGAAATTGCTTTTATTTCAGTATCACTTGAAGCTGACTTTGAAACGCCAATTTCATTTGTAGTATTCATGCCATTATATTGGCCATAAAATTCAATGTCTTTTGATTTTGCACCTAACCCAGGAGTTTCGTTCATATTTCCTATTCTAACTCCAGTTAATTTGCCATCATTTGATATACCAACAATTACTTCAACGGCTCCACCATATCCTTTTGGTATAACTTTAAAAACGTATCCGATTAGTGAATCAGATTTGATTGCTGTGTATCCTTCTTGAATAATATCATCTGTAATACCTTTTTGTTCTAAATCAATTTTTTCAAATTCATCTGCATCTGGCATAACAGCAATTCTTGCTTCTTTATTTGCCATTTCACGTTGTTCAAATATTTTATCTTTTGTAGCATCGTTTGCATAACCTAGTGCTAATGCAGCAATTAAACTAATAAGCAAAAGTTTTAATCCTAATGTTATAATTTCTTTCATTATTTAGCACCCCCAAATATTTTAGGTGTAGTATATCTTTCAATTATTGGAGTTGCAACATTCATTAACAATATTGAGAATGATACACCCTCTGCCATACCACCATATGTTCTAATTACAAATGTTATCAATCCACAGCCAAATGCAAATATTAATTGGCCTTTAGTATTTACTGGTGAAGAAACATAATCAGTTGCCATATAAATAGCACCAAGCATTAATCCGCCTGAAACTAAAGAATATAAAGTAAAAGTAAAATCGAATCCGCTAAATATAAAAGTTAATATAGCAAATGTTCCGATATACATTCCTGGTATAGTTATTTTTATAACACCACGATATAATAAATAAATACCACCAATTATTAAAAGTAGCGCTGATGTTTCGCCTAAAGAACCGCCAACATTTCCAATAAATAAATCCATTATAGATGGTTGCATTTTATCTCCCCAAAGAGTTAATGGAGTAGCAGTTGAAACGGCATCAACACCTGGTGAAATCCAAGAAGTCATTTCTACTGGCCATGATGCAACTAAAAAAGCTCTTGCTGCTAATGCTGGATTCATAAAATTTTGTCCTAAACCACCAAAAGCATGCTTAACAATTGCAATTGCAAATATTGCACCGATAACTGGTATCCACCAAGGTACAGATGCTGGTAAGTTAAAAGCTAATAATAAGCCAGTTATAACTGCAGACCAATCTGAAATAGTTATTGGTTTTTTTCTTATTTTTTGTATAACAGCCTCAGTAGCAACAGCTGTGATAATTGCAAGAAGAATTGTTAATAGTGCATTCATTCTGAAAATATATACACTATACAATGTAGCTGGTACTAAAGCTATAACAACATCTCTCATAATAGATTTAACTGTTTGATTTGATCTAATATGAGGTGATGATGAAACTATTAATTTTGATTCCATATATGCCCCCTAACTATTTCTGTTTTTTACTTCTAATTCTATTCTTTGTTAATCTGATTCCTTCTAATAATCTTCTTTTTGAAGGACAAACAAATGAACAAGAGCCACACTCAATACAATCCATTGCATTAAGTTTTTCTGCTTTTTCAAAATTTCCATTTTCTGCATTTGCACTAATATATACAGGTAATAAATTAATTGGACAAACTTCAACACATTTACCACATTTTATACATAATGATGGTTCTTCTATAATAGCTTCTTTTCTATTAAACGCTAAAATACCTGAAGTTGTTTTAGTGGATGGTACATCAATAGATGAAGTAGCTCTACCCATCATTGGTCCACCAAGTAAAATTTTGCCAGGTTCTTCTTTAAAACCTCCACATTGATTAACAATTTCTGTAAGATCTGTACCTACTAGAATTTCCAAATTTTTAGGTTCTTTAATAGCACTTCCTGTAACTGTACAAATTCTTTTAATTAATGGCATACCTGTTTTAATAGCATCCGCAATAGCATATGCAGTAGCAACGTTATTAACAACAGCTCCAGCCTCCATTGGCAAACCACCTGATGGTACTTCTCTTCCTGAAATTGCATTAATTAATTGTTTTTCAGCACCTTGCGGATATTTGGTTTTTAAAGGTTGAATAACAATATTTTCACCTTTTGCAGCTTCAGTCATAACTTTTATTGCGTCTGGTTTATTGTTTTCAATTCCTATATAACCTTTTTTAACATCTAAAACTTTCATTAATGCTTTTAAACCATAAACTATATCATCAGCTCTTTCAAGCATCAAACGATGATCCGCTGTTAAATAGGGTTCGCATTCTGCACCATTTAATATTAACAAATCAATCTTTTTATCTGGTGGCGGTGATAATTTAACATGAGTTGGAAATCCTGCTCCACCCATTCCGACAATACCAGCGTCTTTAATTATTGCGAGTATTTCTTTTCCAGATAATGTTTCAACAGTACCTTTTGAAGAAACTTCTTCTGAAATTTCAAATTTTCCATCTGATTCAATAACAACGCAATTTCCCATTCCGCCAGCTATTTTTTCGGATTTAACAGCTTTGACAACACCAGAGACACTACTGTGAACAGGTGCAGAAACAAAAGCCAAAGGCTCTCCTATTTTTTGTCCTACCTTTACAAAATCTCCCTTTTCAACAATCGGTTTACAAGGTGCACCAATATGTTGACTTAATGGAATTTTTACGATTTTTGGTTCTTCGGCTTTCTCAATAGCTTTTTTTTCACTATATTTCTTACCGTGTGGTGGATGAATTCCACCTCTAAAAGTTAAAAGTCCCAATTATTTCACCCCTTTACATTATTGGATACTGTATACAATATCTTTTTACTATTACATTTTATATTATGTGAATAAAATGTCAATAGAAAACATTGATGAAAATTTAACTAAATAACATAATATTTAATATATAATTTAATGAAATTTACGATATATTTATCTGTATTAATAGGTATAGCATTTAGATATGAGTCTTTTATCGTAATTAATTCATTTAGAAAGTTTGTTAATTTATTACCTATCGATTTATTTTCTGTTGCATCTGCAACAATATTTTTGATATCTTCTTTAATATTATTAAGCCTTTCTGTTTCAATTTGAATATTATACTCTTTAGTTAAGACATTATTAAAATGATTTGAAATATTTTCAATGATATTTGTCATATTATTATCATTGTCCGAATAATATGAGATATCATTACCCTTAATAGAAATTTTTTTTATAAATGAATCTTCTATTTCTTTTTTGCATATTTCTAAGTTTTCTCTTAACGAGTCTTTATTATTACTTGCAAATGAATATACAATATAATTATTTTCCTTTACATAAAACGAATAAATATTATCTGAAGAAAGTTTATTAGAAAATGCAATTGCATTTTCTTCTTCAGAAAAAGACCCCATCTGAATTGAATAAAAAGATAATTCTTCAAACGAAACAATAATTTTATCTTTCAATTCCTTTTCATTTACTTTATCAGATCCAATAACATTTTCCACTCTTGAACTATTCTCTTTAATGATAACATCTGAAAATTTATTATTTGAAAGCAAATAATATTTTACGCCAAAATAACCAATCATTATTGATATTATAGGAATTGTTATCATAATAAGTATCGAAATTTTAATATTAAATATTTTTTTCATTATAATTTACTCAATTCTTTTAACACTATTGTTGCATCAAATGGTTTAACGATAAAGCCTTTTGCCCCAGCTTTTATTGCATCTACAACCATTGATTTTTGTCCCATAGCTGAAACCATTAAAATTTTTGCTTCTGGAAAATCATTTTTTATTAATTTAACCCCATCAATTCCATTAACAGGTTCCATGGTAATATCCATGGTAACTAAATCAGGTTTGAACTCTTTATATTTATTATAAGCTTCTTTTCCATCTGATCCCTCTGCTACTACATTGTAACCACCTTTTTTTAAAATGTCAGATAACATTCTTCGCATAAACATTGCATCATCAACAATTAATACTGTTTTATTTGACATAAAATCACTCCTTAAATTTATTTACTAAACTATTAATCATTTCGTTATTTTCTTTTGAAAATAAAGCGATTCTTTTTAAATCATAATTATAGAAAAAATCAATATCATAATAATCAAATCTATTGTCATCATTTATTAAATTTGAAATAAAATCTCTTTCACTTTTTTCTTTTTGTCCCTTAAAATTAAGACCAATTCTAATGTTAGTATTATATTCCAAATGCAATTTTATTAAATCGTTAAAATGTTTTAAATCAACAACTGCTACAAGTTTATATGCATATACAGATTTATTCTTTCTTTTAGAAAACATTTTTTCAGTAATTGACTTATTAATAGATTGATCATATTTTAAAATATCATATACTATATTATTTTTAGTGAAATACTCAGTCAATTTTGATATTTGTTTATCAATATCTGAGTTATACGTTTCTGAAATATTTGAATCGAATAATAATATTGCATTTTCAAAATTATTTGTAATGTCCTTTATTACATCTTCTATTACAACTTTTGTTCTACTAAAATCTAAAATATATCGTGAATGTCCATCAATTGGTATTTCTAAAACTTTAACTTTTCTCTTAAACATTTAATATTTCTCCTTTTTTAGTATTTTTTTTATTTTCTCTAATAATTCTTTTTTAGTTTCATTGTTTTCAATAACTATATCTGATTTTTCTATTTTTTCATTTAGTGGCATTTGATACGATATTATTTTAGAAGCTTCTGAAATTTCAACATTATCACGCTTTATTATTCGAGCAATTTGATTTTCTAATGTAGTGGAAACAAGCCAAACTTTATCAGTTAAATATTGAAGTTTCATTTCAAATAACAAAGGACAATCTAGAAATACAACTTTTTCATTATCGCATTTCCTAAAATATTGAATTTGTTTTTCTATTTCCTCAATTATTAAAGGATGTGTAATTTTATTTAAAATTTCTAATTTCAATTTATCATTAAATACTATGTTTCTTAATGCTTTTCTATTAAGTGATAAATCTTTATTTATTATTGATTTACCAAAAGATTTTTCTATTTCTCTTATTCCTACCGTTCCAATTTCAACAACCTGTCTTGCAATTTTATCTGCATCTATAATTGAATACTTATTATTTGATAGAAATTCAACTACAGTAGATTTTCCTGAAGCGATTCCGCCAGTGATACCAATCACTTTTAATTTATTTTGTTTCATACCAACTTTTTCCTTCTTTCATATCGACTACTAGAGGGACATCTAAATTATATGCATTTTCCATTGATTCCTTCAATATTTTTTTAACTTGTTCAAGTTCATCAACTACAACATCAATAATCAATTCATCATGAATTTGCAAAATTAATTTTGATTTCAAATTCGATTCTTTTAAAGCGTTATTAGTTTTAATCATTGCTATTTTTATTATATCGGCTGCTGATCCTTGAATAGGTGTGTTTTTAGCTGTTCTTTCAGCAAATTGACGCTTGAAAAAGTTTTTATCATTTATTTCGTTTATATATCGCTTTCTATTTAAAATTGTTGTAACAAAATGGTTTGTTTTACAATCATTAACAATTTTATCCATATATTCCTTAACACCTGAATAATTAGAAAGATAATTTTCAATATATAATTGAGCTTTTTTTCTACTAATTTTTAATTCTTCTGAAAGTCCATGATCGCTCATACCATAAACAATACCAAAATTAACTGTTTTAGCCATACTCCTTTCTTCATTTGTAACAGTAGAAATATCTTTATTAAACACTTGAGAAGCAGTTAATTTATGAATATCAATATCATTATTATATGCATATACTAGTTTTTCATCATTTGACAGATGAGCAAGTACTCTAAGTTCAATTTGAGAATAATCAGCACCAATTAAAATATTTCCTTTTGAAGGTACAAAAACTTTTCTGATTTTTCGCCCAAACGGAAGTCTAACAGGTATATTTTGCAAATTAGGATTTGAAGAACTAAGTCTTCCTGTAACAGTTACAGTTTGGTTTAATGAAGTATGAATTCTATTAGATGTTTTATTGATTACATCAAATAATCCATCAATATATGTTGATTTTAATTTTTGGTATGTCCTATATTCCATAACTAAAGGGATAATAGGATGAACATCTTTTAATTTTTCAAGTATTGAATGTGTTGTTGAATAACCAGTTTTAGTTTTTTTAATTGGAGTTAATCCTAGTTTTTCAAAAAGAATAACGCCTAGTTGTTTAGGTGAATTTATATTGAATTCTTCTTCAGAAACTTGATAAATTTCTTCTTTAAGAGTATTTACTTTTTCAGTTAATACTACATTCAAATGTTCTAAGTATTCTTGATCAACATTGAAACCTTCATATTCAATATCAGCTAGAGTTGATATTAAAGGCATTTCAATTTCTTTAAATAATTTTAATTCTTCATTTTCTTTAAGAACTGCAGAAAGTTTTTCTTTTAATTTAAATGAAAAATAAGAATAATTTGTTAAATAATCTTTTAAAATAGGAATATCAATATCTTTAAAATTCTTTCGTTTAGCACCTTTGCCTAATAATTCTTCTTCAGTAGTGATAGATGTTGTAAAGTATTCCATTACAGAATTTGAAAGAAGATATTTTTTAGTAGATGGTTCTATTAAATATTTAGCAATATAAGAATCAAATTCTATTGATTTTAATTTAATACCGAATCTTAAAAGAATTAAACAATCTTGTTTCATTTCATAACCATATTTTTCTATTTTTTCATTTTCAAAAATATCTTTTAAGTCAATAATATCATTTTCATTTATACTAAAATCAACAAAATAATTATTTTCATTTGTTGTTATAGAAAGACAAATTGCATCATTCATTTTAATATCGATATTATCATATATTATTTTAAAAGCAAACTCAGTTGTATTTTCTAAAATATCAGCAAGTTTTTTTGATGAAATAGTTTCAGAAGCTATTTTTACTATTTCTTGATTTTCCGATGAGTAGTTTTTTAATCTTGTTATAATACTTTTTAAATCATATTGTTTTAATAAGTCAACGACATCTTCCAAATTAGGTTTTTTAATAATTAAATTTTCAATATTAAATTCAATAGGAACATTCTTAACTATAGTCGCTAATTTTTTACTTAGAATAGCAGTTTCGGCATGCTCAACAATTTTATTTTTTATTCTAACGGATTCAATTTCATCTTGATTAAGAATTACTTCTTCAACAGTATTAAATTGTTTAAGAAGTTTTCTAGTTGTTTTATCACCTATTCCCGGAACACCTGGTATATTATCAGCAGTATCACCACATAATCCTTTATAGTCTGGTACAAATTCAGGTTTAACTCCAAAATCTTCAATAACATCATCTGTTTTATAATGTTTTAAATTAGAAATACCTTTTTTCGTATACAGCACAGTAATATTATCATTTACTAATTGTAGAATATCTTTATCACCAGATATAATATAAACTTTCATATCCGCATCACTGCAAATAGTACTTACTGTTCCTAATAAATCGTCAGCTTCAAAACCTGGTAGTTCCATTCTATTAATTCCAAGCGAATCAAGAATTTTTTTAATAATTGGCATTTGTTCAGCTAATTCATTTGGCATACCTTTTCTTGTCCCTTTATATTTATCGTACTGAATATGCCTAAATGTTTTTGCTTTAACATCAAATGCAACACTTAAATAATCTGGTTTGTGATCATCTATCAATTTGAAAAGCATATTGAAAAAACCATAAACAGCATTAGTATGAACTCCGTCTTTATTTACTAAATCTGGTACTCCATAAAATGCTCTATTAATTAAACTATTTCCATCTACAATTATTACTAATTTATTTTTCATCAAAGCTCCTTTTATCTACTAATATATTATATAACAAAATGATCTCAAAAAAGTAAAAAAGTGCATCTATTTGCACTATGGTGCGAGAGATGGGAATCGAACCCACACGTTCGAAGAACACATGGCCCTCAACCATGCCTGTCTGCCGATTTCAGCACTCTCGCATTTTAATTATTATATAATAAAAATAATGAGATTTCAATTGAAATCTCATTTATAAAAACTAAAATTAGTTAAACATTCCTTTAATTTTCTTATAATTACTACCATAGATTATTTCCAAATTTTTATATTTGTCTTCGCCGCTTTTCTTGAATACAACGTTATATTTATCATCCATAGTTGAAGTATTATAATACTCGTATTTTTCATTCATAATTTTCTTAATAAGTTCTACCGTACTGCTTAGCTCATGTTCTACTTCTTTTGATTCTGATAAAAAGTTTCTTCTAGATTCTTCGCTGTGAATTTTTCCATTCCTATTCTGATAATAATTATTTTGCATAAATTCTCCTTTCTAATCAAAATACCTATTTAATAGATACCCTAAAAAAAGAATTTGAATTATTTTTTTAAAATTATTTACACACTTTGTTCCTTCCTGTTTTTTTTGCTTTATAAAGTAAATTATCAGATTTAATTAAAATAGAATCATAATTTTCCATACTTTTATCAACAGTTGAAACCCCCATACTACAAGTTAATTTTATTTTATTATTATTTTTATCAAAAATAGTATGTTCAATTTGAATTCTAATATTTTCAGCTTTTTCATAAGCATAATCTAAAGAGCTATAAGGTAATATAATAATAAATTCTTCACCGCCAATTCTTCCTAAAATTTCATTTTCCTGAAGAGAATCGACAATTAATCCTGATATTTCAGTTAATACAACATCACCAATAGCATGACCATATGTATCATTAATACTTTTGAAATAATCAATATCAAGAGATATTAATGAGAATACCTCATTTTTTCTTTTGAAATTTACAAATATCCTTTTTAATTGATCAAAAGCATATATTCTTGAATGTGCCCTTGTAAGAGCATCATAATTTATAATATCTATTAATTTATCATTATATTCTCTTAATTGAATAGTTCTTTCTTCAACAATATTTTCACATTCATAATACGCTTTAGAATATCGTTTTGAAAGAGTTAAAGAATAAATAAGAATAATTGAAAAAGCACCTATTGGATTATTTTCTTTAAAAATATTATTTGGAATAATATAAATTAATAATGCAGTAGAAAATAGAATTAAAAAACCAAGTAAAATTATTTTAGCATCAGATTTTTTCTTAAATGCAGCTCTAAAAAGTTGAATGAAAATGTATATTATTATCATTATATTAACTGACATATTGAACCGTTGCAATAAAATAATTTTGCTAAATAAAAATGTTTTAGGTATAAAAATAACATATAAAGATAAAATAAACATATACACATAGAGAATTTTAAATATATTTTTACTGATTTTATTTTCGAATTCTTCATTATACATATGTTGTGTAAATTTTAAATATAATATCGGAACAATTATAAAAACAAGAAAAATAAATTTTTCTTTAAAAAACCAATCCGTAACTTTGACAATAGTTAGCGCTGAAGAACTAAAAGCTATTAATGAAAAGTATAGTGTTGCATAATTTTTTTTATAAAAAATAAATAAAAACATATGATATATTGCAGTTATTAAAAAACAACCTAATAGAAAACCTTCTACTGTAATCATTTTATCCTCCTTTTATTTAGGATAATTCAATTGTTTCTTTTTAATATTTAATAGAACTTCATTTAAATATTTATCGCTGTAATATTTTGCCATTGAAAGATTTGTGTCGCTGTAATTTCCACATTCAATTGCAGTTGCACCTGGAATATCAGCATTGAATTCTAAAATAAAATTAAACAAATCTTTTATTAATTCAACAATATCTTTTGATTCATAATCACCGTTTAAAATTAAATAAAAACCCGTTCTACAACCCATCGGACCAAAATAAACAACATTTTCTTTGACTTTCGAATTATTTCTTAAATATGTTGCGCCTATATGCTCAATTGCATGTACCGCTGCAGTTCCCATTACTGGTTCAATATTAGGTCTTGTTATTCTAATATCAAATGTAGTAATAACTACGTCATTAAAAGTATCTTTTCTTGATACATATAACCCCGGTAAAAGTTTTAAATGGTTAATTGAAAAACTTTCAATTCGTTCCATATTTTCATTCCTTTCAAAATCTATAATTAATTTCTCTTTCTCGCTTTTTTTTAGTTTCTTAATTTTACTTTCTCTTTTCATTGCTTCTGAACTTGTGCTAAATTTCTCACAATAAGCAAGTTTCACTGGTAACCTTGCTTTTGTGTATTTTGCACCTTTCCCACGATTATGATTCTTAACTCTTTTTTCAATATTATTAGTCCATCCAGTATATAGCGAACCATCAGAACATCTTAGCATATATGTATAATTCATTTAATCACCTTTCTATAATAATTATAACATATATTTTGTATATATTTGTTAAAATGTTATAATATCAATGGAGGTAAAGTATGAAAAAAGATAAGTATATAGTAATATTTTCCGTTTTGTTTATTGTTTCATTATATTTTATAGATCAAATACTTCAGGTAAGTTATTTTTATAAAGTAATATTTAAGCTATTTATGATAGCGACCTCGTATTTAGTTGGTAAAAACTTTTTTAATATGTCATTTGATTTTTTAAGATTCAAAAAAATTAAAAATTATAAAAAAGGAATAATATTATCAATTTTAACATTTAGTATCATATTTATTGGTTTTTTTATAATAAACAACTTTATGGATTTAGATATTTTAAAAAGCGAATTCATAAATAAGTATAAATTAACTGGATACAAATTTTTTATTGCATCATTTTATTTAGTTATTATTAATTCGTTTATAGAAGAATATTTTTTTAGAGGTTTTATATTTCTAAATTATAAAAATAGAAAAATAGGAAATATCCTTTCTTCAATTACATTTTCAATATATCATATTTCAAATTTTCAAAATTGGTTTGATAATAAGCTTTTATTAATATTACCAATTATCAGTTTAGTTATTGCCGGTATGATATTTAACTACTTAGTGTCAATTACAGATGATATTTATAACTCATACATTCCTCATATGTTTGCCGATTTATCAATTGTAATTATAGGATATTTTATCATTATCCATTAAAAAGCGAAAACATGTATTGTACAATACTATCTTCGCTTTTTTTATTATTATTTCGTATATTCGTTTTCTTTAATCCATTTTGAAATAGGTTTAATAATTTTTCTTATTGTTCCATCCTCAAATGGATTATTTAAATTCGCAAGTTTTATTAAATTTGTAAATGACATACTTCCACCAGCTTTACAAAGTCTTAAATAATCACTCCATGCGTTTTCTCTATCAATATTAGCTTTATTGAAAAATTCAAAAGCACATACTTGAGCTAATGTATAATCAATATAGTAAAAAGGATCGGTAAATATATGACCTTGCCTAAACCAATATCCACCATTATTTAAAAAATCATTATCCTCATAATCTTTATTTGGTAAATATTTTTTTTCTATCTCTCGCCATTTTAATTTTCTTTCTTTCGGAGTTGCATTAGGAAATTCATATACAAAATGTTGAAATTCATCGACTGTTACTCCATAAGGAATAAATAAAAGTGCACCTGATAAATGAGCATATTTATATTTATCAACATCCTCTTTAAAGAAATTTTCCATCCATGGCCATGTTAAAAATTCCATACTCATTGAATGAATTTCACATGCTTCAAGTGTTGGCCAATTATACTCTGGAATTTCATAATTTCTACTCATATATACTTGGAAAGCATGTCCTGCTTCATGTGTTAAAACATCTACGTCGCCTGAAGTTCCGTTAAAATTCGAAAAAATAAATGGTGCTTTTTTCTCACTAATAAAAGTACAATAGCCTCCACCTGCTTTTCCTTTTTTGGATTCTAAATCCATTAATTCATGATCTGTCATAAATTTAAAAAATTCATCAGTTTCCTTGGATAATTCGTTATACATTTTTTTGCCGTTTTCTAGAATCCAATTTGGATTTCCTTTTGGAGTAGCATTTCCAGACAGAAAATTTAATGGTTCATCATAGTATTTTAATGAATCTAGTTTTAATCTTTTCATTTGACTTGTTCTTAATTCATTAGCAATAGGAACAATTTCATCATAAACTTGCTTTCTATAATTAGATACCATTTTTGAATCATAATCACTTCTCAAAAGTCTATCATAACCTAACTTAATAAAATTCTCATAACCTAATTTTTTTGCAATATTATCTCTTAAATGAACAAGTTCATCATATATCATATCAAATCCGTTTTCATTTTCCTCAAAAAAATTAGTTACAGCTTTTTGTGCTTCAATTCTAATATTTCGATCTTCAGATTCGATAAAAGGAGTCATCTGAGATAGATTTCTTTCTTCTCCATTAAACATTATTTTAGCCGACGCTCTTAATTTTCTGTATTTCGTGTTTAACTTATTTTCTTTTTTTAAATCTTCTAATACATCATCGTTAAATGTTTTTAATTCTAATTCAATTATATTGAAAAGTTGCTTTCCCCATTTTTCTTCTAATTCATCTCTGTATTTTGAATTTTTAACTGTATTATAATATTCAATAACTAAACCTTGATATACTGGTGAAATTTCATCCATGAATTCATTTTCTTTTTCATAAAATTCATCCGTTGTATCAATTGAATTTCTAACTCTAACAATTTCATGAGTTGTTTCGAATTCATTTCTTTTTTTGTTAATTTTGTACATTATTAAATCTTGTTCTTTAAAAGATTCTGCATTATTAAAGTCATTAATAAGTTTTTTAAAGTCTGATTTAAATTTTTCTATATCTACTTTTTTGTACTTATATTCTGAAAATTTTTCCATTTTATCCTCCTTGTATAATCAACCTTAATAATTATATAACAAATAACCAAAAAAGGAAATCTTTATAAGATTTCCTTTTAGTTTACTTTAATAGTTCTTTATATATTTCATTATATTTATCAGCTGATTTTGCCCAGCTATTATCAGATTTAATACAATTCTTAAATAATTGATTCCATTCAGTATTATCACGATATAAATTAAGAGCTTCTTTTATTTTAAATAATAAGCTATGAGCATTGTAATTATCAAATACAAAACCATTACCTTCTTTTGTTTCAGGATTATAATTTTGAACCGTGTCTGCTAATCCACCTGTTTTTCTAACTATAGGTGCATTACCATATCTTTGTGCTATTAATTGACCTAAACCACATGGTTCATATCTTGATGGCATCAAGAAAATGTCTGCTGAAGCATAAATATTTTTTGCCATTTTAGCGTCAAAATATATATTACCAGAAAAATTTTCATAATTATGATCAAACCATTTGAAATCATTTTCAAATTTAGTGTCACCTGTTCCTAATAAAACAACTTGCACATCGAGTTCTAAAATTTCTTTTAAAATATGCAAAATTAAATCTATACCTTTTGCTTCTACAAGTCTCGTAACTATTCCAATCATTGGGATATCTTTATTTACATCAAGTCCAAGTTTTTCTTGTAAAATAGCTTTATTTTTTCTTTTCTTTTTATATCCTCTTAAATCATAATTATATGAAATATCAGTATCAGTTTTGGGATTGTAATGACTTGTGTCAATCCCATTTACAACACCGACAAGTTTATTGTCAGTAGAAGAAAATAATCCATGTAAACCTTCACCATAATATTCATCTTTTATTTCATCAGCATATGTTTTACTTACTGTTGTAACTATATCAGAAAAAGTAATACCCGCTTTCATAAAATTGATATTTCCAAAAAATTCAACAGAACCATTATAAAAATGTTCCATATCTAATCCTAATATTTGATCTAATAATATAGGATCATATATTCCTTGATATTTCAAATTATGAATGGTATATACAGTTTTTATATTTTTATATCTTTCATCATTAGCATAATGTTCTTTCATAAGTAAACTAATCATTCCAGTATGCCAATCATTCAAATGAAGTATATCATAATTTCTTTCAATATATTTTAAACTTTCAAGTACAGCTTTGTTGAAATAAGAGAATTTCTCACCTTCATCATGATTCCCATAAATTATACTTCGATTAAAATAATATTCATTTTCAATAAAATAATAATTAATATTGCCAATTGTTTTTTTCCATAATCCAACAAATGCGTTTCTCCAACCAACTTTCACTTCAAAATCAGTTATAAACTCCATTCCTTCATTATTCTCTTGGCTAATTGTAGAATACTTTGGAAGAATTACGTCTACGTTATTATTATACTTAAGTAATTCTTGAGGTAAAGCACCTACAACGTCAGCCAATCCACCTGTTTTAATAAAAGGTGCTACTTCTGCTGATACAAATAAAATATTTTTCATATTTCCTCCTCTTTTTATGTTACAGATACTTAATATAATAATCATACCACAATAAAGAGAAATCTAATAGCATATTTATATGGAAAACGCTTTCTATTATTTCATTTTCCATTTAGGTTGTTGTTTATTAATAAAAGCATTTACCCCTTCAATTGCATCATCTGTAGTACAAAGAGTTGCAAAATGATTATTTGATAAATCAAGAGCTTTTTCATAACTTAAATCTTCCATTTTATAAAAAGACTTTTTACCAAGTTGAAGTGCTAATGGACTTTTTTTAGCTAATTTTTCAGCAAATTTTATAGTTTCTATTTCTAAATCATCATACGGAACAACTTTATTGACTAACCCTATTCTATAAGCTTCATTTGCATCAATAATATCTCCGGTTAGAATTAGCTCAAGAGTTTTTTTACGACCCAAACTTCTTAATAACGGAACTGCAGGTCCCATACAAAAAAGACCTACATTTATAGCAGTAGCTCCAAATTTCGCATTATCAGCAACAATTGCTAAATCTGATGCAGCTACTATTCCTATACCATTTGCAACGGCATAATTATGAACTGATGCTATTACAGGTTTCCCTATAGAAGATATAGTAGTGTTCATTTTTTCCATTAATTCAACCCATTTTAAATATTCAAGATTTGTTTTATCACCTAAAAAATTCACATCAATTCCTGTGCAAAAATTTTTACCGTTTGCATTAATCACAATTACATTTACATCAATATCATCTTCAAATTCATATAACGCTTTATTAAGTTCAGAAGCGAGGGAAATATTAAAAGTATTATTCTGTTTTGGTCTGTTTAAAGTAATCGTACCAACTTTGTCTTTTTTTGAGAGTAAAACACTATTATAACTCATAATTTTCTCCTTTTAGTTAATTTTATAACTAATTGCAAAACTATATAACTCATTGCAATTAGTAACTTTCTTTCATTTATTTTGAATAGTTTCCTCCAATATGGGTATCTATATATCAACAAATAACAAACAAATTCCCATGAAAGGAGAAAACTATGTCAAACTTTTATCAACTTTCTTTTTTTGATATCAACAAAGAAACTCGTAAATTTCTTACTGATAATTCAAGTAATTACTTTGAATTATTCAAAAATTTTATCTCTTTTACTGATATTATTCCTGACTCATTTTATAATCTTTATTACAAAACAATGGGTCGTGATAGAACTTATTCTCTTGAATCAATGTTTATGTTTTTTATTTATAAAAATTTTCGTTCTATTTCGAAAGATTCAACTCT
>JAMOQG010000012.1 GCA_027064135.1 Peptostreptococcaceae bacterium
GCCGAAAAAAACTTGAAAAACTAGAGAAGTTCAGCTACCATTGTAGAACTTAAAAGAGTACAAAAAGAGGTAACATATTTTTGTACTCAACCGTTATGATACAAGGCAAATGATATGGAAAAAATAAAATTTGATATTTCTGAACATAGAGATTTAAAAATCCAATTACACAATTTTAAAAACATTGATAATGAGTATATTTTTTATTACGATGAAACAAATAATCTTAGAAAATTTTGGTTTAAAAATGAAAATAAATTTAATATTCCTATCTCTGATTTATCTAAAAATTTTGTTTTAGGTGGAGTAACTCACCTTAAATCAAAGACAGACTTTGATACAGATACAATGATAAAGACTTTAAAGCTACCTAAGAATACTAAAGAAATGAAGTTAACATATATAGCTAAGGGTGATTTTTTATCATGTTTAAAATCTAAAAAACTTGAAATATTTTTAAATTGGATGATTTCAAATGATTTATTTTTACATTATTCAAATTTAAATATTTTATATTGGTCAGCTATTGATATTTTAGAATCAATGATTCCAGAAGAATTACTTCATGTTCATATGGAGTTAAAAACAATTCTTTATGAATTTATAAAAATAGATTTAAATAATTTTATTGAAATACTGTATAAATATGAATATCCAAATATTAATAGAAAAGAAGCAAATGATTTTTTAGATGAAATTTTAGATTATATAGAAAGCAATGAACAAAAATTTATTTTAAAACACCATATAATTGATACCAATTTAATTAAATTAGTTTATTTTATTATTGAACAATCAAAAAATACAGAATTGACTTTTATCATGGATGAAAAAAGTCATATATTGATAGATGATTTATTTATTTTTTATAAAAGACCATTTGGTATTTTTAGAAACTCCTATCATATTTTTGATGAAGAAAGTAGTATTGAAGATATTTTTAATAGATGGGAGTTCTTTGATAGTACAGAAAAATGGGAAAATTTTGAATTTCAAGACTCAAAAACTAATGACCTAATTCAAGTATCTGATGTTATTATTGGATTAATGGGTAAATTATTCACATACATTAATGATGCTCCTTTCAATGAGTTAAATCAATTGAAAAATAATTTAGACAAACAACAATTAATTAACTTAACCAAAATAGTTAAGTTAATTGATAAATCAGATAAACAAAGTACAGCTTTCATACATTCGATACAAGGTTTAATTGAAAGTCAAAAATTAGTGTTATTACTTACAAGTTTTAATAAGTAAGTATCATAACAAAACAGAGTAGCCAATAAGTACCCTAGCGGGAACTTATCGGCTATCTTCAGTCGTTGCCTCGGACGCTTCGCTTACCGAGGCAACGGGGGCGCGGGCTGAACACCCGCTTGTTACCCGGCGCATCAGCGCCAGGCAACAAGCGGGAGGAGTGAGCAACAACATTCGAAACCAAACTTTCAAATGTCGTCGTCACTCACCCGCGCCCCCGTTAAATATACAAAAAGGAAAATAATGTTAAAGAAAATAAAGATAATTGGTTTATTTCATGATAGAACTATTACATTAAAGTTTAAAAAAAATTACTTAATTATTGTTGGTGAAAATGGTAGTGGCAAAACTCATTCTTTAAATATTTTATATTATATTATGAGTAATCAATTAGTTAAATTATTAGATATTGATTTTGAAAGAATAATATTAACATTTGAAGAAAAAACAAAAACCATTATTAATATTACAAAAGAAGATTTAAAATACTACATTGATTCTTTATCCACTTTTGATATAAGACCACCTATTCAAGTTAGAAGAACTTTACCACCTAGCAGATGGGAACAAATATCTAAATCTATTAGATTAGGTGAATCAAAAGAGAATGTTACTAATCATATAATAAAATTCTTTTCTAATACAAGACGACGACCACCAAGCCATCAAAAAATTTTACTCGATTATATAGAAAAGTTATATGATGATGTATTTAAACTAAACGAAACTAATGAATTAAAAGAATTTACTAAATTACAATATTTTATAAAAGATCTTAAAAATAAAGAAATTATTTATTTACCAACATATCGAAGGATAGAAAAAAAATTAGAACATCTAATAAATGATGAAGATTTATTAGATGAGATAAATACAAGTGTATTAACAAATTTTGGGATGAATGATACAACTCATACAATTGAATATATCACACAAGAAATGAGAAGCTCATTTTTAAAAGCATATCTTCAACTGAATAGTGAAATGATTAAATCATTATTGAATTTAGATGAATCTAAACAATTTGACAATATACCGTTAGTTGATACTGCAACTATCGTTTTAAATAGATTAGGTAATGAAATATCAACAGAAGAAAAAGAAAAAATAATAGCTATTATTAAATCACAAAATATTGAAGTTTATCAAAAACCTATTATTGAGTTAATAAATAAATTGATAAATATATATGATGAACTAAAGGGACAAGAAGAATTAATAGAAAAATTTGTTGAAGTTTGTAATAAATATTTAGTAGATAAGGAATTTAGATATGATAGTAATACTGTTACGGTTACATTAATTAATACAAGAACAAATTCTATTGTGAAAACATTAGAATATCTTTCATCAGGTGAAAAACAAATAGTATCTCTATTCGCAAAAGTTTATTTGAGAACAGAAAAAGAATTTATTATGTTTTTCGATGAACCAGAGTTGTCATTATCATTAGAGTGGCAAAAAATGTTAATTAACGATATTTTAAATTCAAACAAATGTGCATTTTTATTTATTACTACACATTCACCTTTTATTTTTGAAGATGATAGGTTACTAAAACAAACCATTGATATATTTGAATCAACAAGTCAATATAAATGTAAGAATTAATAATGAGTAGAGTAGAATCATTAATTGAAGAGACGACAACACCACCTGCAGTTTGGATGGACTTTACTAGAACATTTAAAAAACATATAAAAAAGCAAAAATTTTTAATTTATTGTTTTTATGAGGGTAAAGATGATAGTAAATATTATAACGAAAAGATTAACTCCATTGGTCTAAAGAATCTACATCACTTTGAATGTAAAGGAAAGTCAAATGTATTAAAATTAAGAAAAATAATTTTAGAAAAGAATAGTAACAGCCAATATAAAATATCAAGTTTGTACTTTATAGATAAAGACTATGATGATATAATTAATGAAAATGATTATAACTATTGGAAAGAAGAAGATGATATTTATGTTACACCTTGTTATTTTATAGAAAATTGCTATACATCTAAAAATGTTTTTAAAAAAATTTTAAAATCAGAATTTTATTTACAAGAAATTGATAGAGACTATAAAAAATTAGTTAAATTATTTACAATAAGGCAAAAAGAATTCCACAGATGTTTATTAGAATTAAATAGCTGGATTATAACTTACAAATATTTTTATGATAAAAAAGAAATTTTAGAAGATGTTAGCTATGGAAATTTAGCTCTAAATAAAATTATAAATTTTAGTTTAGAATCTATTTCTATTAAACTTGATATTCAAGATTATTTTACTTCAAAAATAGAAGCATTGCCAAGTAACTTTTTAGACATTAAAGAAACGATGAAAAATACTCTAAAGACCAATCCAAAATGTAATTTTAGAGGAAAATTTGAAATTGATTTCTTATATTCATTTATTACTTTAATTAATGATGATAAGTCAGAATATAATAATTTATCATTTCATATACAAAAAAAGAATCTTATTTCTAATATTTCACAATATGCAAATACACCTAAATGTTTAATAAAACATATCAAAAAAGTAACAAATATCTAACAAAACAGAGTATCCAATAAATTCCCTAGCGGAAATTTATCGGCTATCTTCAGTCGTTAACATCACATTTGCACATTAAGTCTTAATTTAGTACAATAAAAGGACTGAAGGAGATTTTATGCAAATTGTAAATGATATAAAGTCTGTTACATATCTAAAAAGTAGAGCAGCTGATGTTCTAAAATATATTAATGAAACTCATAGACCTATGATAATCACACAAAATGGTGAAGCTAAAGCTGTTATACAAGACCCAATATAATGTCCCCACAAAAACAAACCACTTAATACAACATTCTTATTTAAGAAGTTAAAATAAGAACAGAAAAGTGAGGGATCAAAGATGAGTACAAAAAGAAAGACCTATAGTGCAGAATTCAAAG
>JAMOQG010000013.1 GCA_027064135.1 Peptostreptococcaceae bacterium
TCTTCTACAAATCCTTCCCAATTGTCTTCAAATATCTTTTGAATTAATCGCATTTTCAGCCCTCATTTCGTTTTTATTTAGTATATCATTTTTTTGATTTCAATGCACTTTCCTAAGTAATAAAAAATCCCATTAAGGGATTTTTTTGACTACATATAATCATCAACTTTAAAAGGTCCTCTGATATTTTTTTTTGAAATTTTTAGCGTTCCATCTTCTTTCGGTCTAATTCTCCATTCAATTAAAGAAATCATTCCACAATATATTTCAATTCCAGTAATATTTCTAGGATGAACACAACAACCTGTATTAAAATAAGAACTTTCACCATTATGTGGAAATTTAGGTCTATGTGTATGCCCTATAATCATCATTTTTTTATTATTTTCTATCCATTTACTATACGCTTTTTCAATTTTATGCCTTTTAATTCTATTTTTAGCAGGACTTGCTGGATTTCTAAATCCAATAATATTTAAAAATCTCCATATATATCTGCTGATAAATTTCATTATAAACCAAATCTGATAATTAATAAAATCACCCTGATGTCCATGTGTTATAAATATTTCTTTTTCTGTTTTTTCATGTTTCAAAATAATTGCTTCATGCACATTTATACCTTTAAATAATTCTTGCTTTTTTTCTTCGTATTCATCATAAAAATAATCAAGATTTTTTCTTACATACCTCTCATATTTAAAAGACATATTGTGATTGCCATAAAGCATTATAAATCTATTTTTATCATAAAATTTTTTTAATAAACAATATATATCCGAATGCGCAAATCTAAGATGATCAAATTTATTATGTTCCCATAATTCGTCACCATCTCCCACTTCAATATATGAATATCCTTTATTAAAATAATAATTAAGCGCATAACAATAAATATTTTGATTATGTGCAAAATCATCCGACAAGCTATTGTCACCTCTATGAATATCACTAAATAAAATATATTTCGAATCATCATTAAATTTTATTACTTTAGCATTTTTATAAACTCTATCTAATATTTTTGAAGTATTCATTTCAAACCTCATTTCCCAATCACTTATATTATACTCCAATATTATATTTTTTAAACTTTTTATTATTGTTATTCCATTTCCCCTAATATTTAAGAAAATTCACAACTAAAACAAATATTAAATAATCTGTTTTTTTAGTTACACTTTATTCCTGAATAATTAATATTTTCAAATTCATTCATTAGTTCATTTAAATTCACTTCATTTATTAAATATTTATTTATTTTCATAATAATTTCTTCTGCTTCATAAATCGAATTATTCAATATCTCATCAATTTTTCCAATATCATCTGGTAAACTAACTTCATTTATTTTCAAATAGAAATAAATACTTAAATTTTTATTAAACATCTTCGGAAAAAAATTTATTACTTTTCTCAAAAATTCATTTTTACTATTAAACAATCTATGAAATTTTCTAAAATGTTTAATACTCTCTGTATAATCTTCAAAAGTTAAGGCAACTTTAAAAACATCATTTGCAATTTTTTTGTATATTAAATAAATATTTTCATGATTATTATTAACTTTTAAAATTTTCTTTGAATTCATTAAAAAAATAGATTTATTAAAATATCTATCCACAACATAAGTATCTATATTAGCTTCTAATCTTTTATGATTATATTCTTTTTTACTATCAATATATGGATGAATATTTTTATCAAGTATATAATGAGCTATCCATCCATAAACATAAGATTTAGAATAAATTTCATTATTTTCTTTTAAACATTTAAAAACTTCCAGAAAAACTTCTTTTATCTTTTTATTATGAATTAGTTCTCCAAGATTTGGCGGATTCGTATGAACGGCATATTGTAAATAGTAAAAAATATCTGGTCCTTGGCATCCAAGTAAAAATAAATTTTCATCAATTTTTATATTTTCTTTTTTTTCTATTAATTTTTTACCCACATAGTTATGAGTCCAATAGTCTGCCATAATATTGCCTTCTTTCAATTAACTTTTTTATTAAAAACCATAATTTTCATCTAAAAATATAACATGCATTCTGTTTTTATCATTATCTTTTCGAATTAACGAATATTTATTACAAATTCTATTTATTGAATTACAATCCACACATACACCTATTTTTTTACATGGAGTATCAATATTAAGTCTTTTTGTATTTGCTGGAGCTGAAATATATTTATTTCTATTTATTGCTTCATCAAGGTTTTTTACAATTTTATTAGCACCTGCAATTATTATTACTTTATCAGGACCATACATCATTGCAGCAACTCTATTTCCGTTGCCGTCAACATTATATATTTCACCTGTTTCTATAATTGCATTTGCTGATGCAAGATATGCATTAGCCGAAAAAGTTTTTCTAAATAACTCTTTTATATCAGTTTTAGAAAGGCCTTTTTCATATCTATCTAATACTCTATATTCACCTTTTCTTACAAATTCTATTAAACCGGTTTCAAATAAAGTCATTGATCCACCAAAAGAAACTAAATCATTTTTATTTAATAAACTTCCAACTATTTCATATAAATTATCAATATCTTTTGCATAATAACCATTCATATTGTGGTTCTCAAGACCTTTTATTGCTCTTTCAATTCTTTGATTTAATACTTCTTTTACATTTTCATTCATTTTATCCCCCCCATATAAGTTTGCTGTATTTCTGTAATAATTATATTATAAAGTAAATGATTTTACTATTAAAAAATCATGATAATCTTTACATTGTAAAAATATCATGATTTTTAATTGTTTTATTTATTATATAAGTGACATGCAACAAAATGTCCTTCTTCTACTTCTATTTTTTCAGGTGGTGTAACTTTACAAATATCCATACATTTAGAACATCTTGTATGAAATTTACAACCTGAAGGTGGATTTGAAGGTGAAGGCGGCGTTCCTTGCATAACAATACGATTTATTTCAACAGTTGGATCTGGCACCGGTATTGCAGAAAACAAAGCTTGAGTATATGGATGACTTGGATTAGCAAAAATCATTTCTTTATTTCCTGATTCAACTATTTCACCTAAATACATTACTCCAATAGTATCAGAAATATGTTCAACAACTGATAAATCATGAGATATAAACAAATATGTTAAATCAAATTTTTCCTGTAAATCTATTAATAAATTAATAATTTGAGCTTGTACTGATACATCAAGCGCAGACACTGGTTCATCACATACAATGAAATCGGGTTTTAAAGCAAGTGCTCTTGCAATACAAATTCTTTGACGCTGACCACCTGAAAATTCATGTGGATATCTATCTTTATGATAAGGTTGTAAACCACAACTTTCCATAATTTCATCTATATAATTTTCATATTCATCTTTTGGTACAATTTTATGTTGACGAACTGCTTCACCAATAATTTCTTTAACTGGCAATCTTGGTGATAAGCTTGAATAAGGATCCTGAAATATTATTTGAATTTTAGGTCTTAATGCTTTTAACTCTTTTCTATTAAAATCATATAGTTCTTCACCTTCAAATAATACTTGCCCTGATGTTTTTTCAACAAGACGTAAAATAGCTCTACCAGCAGTAGTTTTACCACATCCTGATTCACCAACAAGCCCCATTGTACTACCACGTTCAATTTTAAAACTTATACCATCAACTGCTTTAACATAACCAACTGTTCTTTGTAATAATCCATCTTCAATTGGAAAATATTTTCTAAGTTTATTTACTTCAAGAATATATTTACTATCTGGAACAATAGGATCAAAATCAGTATCTATATAAAGTCTTTTCTTTCTATCTTCTCTACTTTCTTTATTCAATTTTTTCATAATTCTGACTCCTACTCATATAAATAGCACGAAACATAATGTGTATCAGTAAGCTTAATTTCCTTTGGATAAGCTCCACTACATTTATCAATACACATTTCACAACGATCCTTAAAATAACAATAGTTTGGCATTTCAACAGGATTCGGTACTTTTCCTGGTATACTATATAATCTTTCTTCACCTTTATTAACACCAGGTCTTGATTTCATTAGCCCTAAAGTATATGGATGACTTGGATTAGCAAAAATTTCTTTAACCGTTCCTTTTTCAACAACTTTTCCAGCATACATAACGACTACATAATCAACCATACCAGCAATAACACCTAAATCATGCGTTATCATCATAATACTTGAATTAATTTTATCTTTTAATTCTTTTAAAATATCTAATATTTGAGCTTGAATTGTAACATCAAGAGCTGTTGTTGGTTCATCTGCAACAATTAATGCTGGGTTGCATGCAAGAGCCATTGCTATCATAACTCTTTGTCTCATTCCACCAGATAACTCATGTGGATACATATCATATACACCTTCACTATTTGCAATACCGACTAAATCTAACATTTCTATTGATTTTTTCTTAAGTGATGCAGCAAGAGCGGCTTTATAACTTTTTTTGCTTTTATAATCTTTTCTTTTTATTGGATTATCAGCTAAGGCATATTCAAGATGTAGTAAAACAACCTCTTCAATTTGAGTACCAATTTTAAATACTGGGTTTAAAGAAGTCATTGGTTCCTGAAAAATCATTGCTATTTTATTTCCTCTTAAATTACACATTTCATCTTCTGGCGTATTAATAATATTGTAAACCTTATTACCAGAATTAAATCTTATTTCGCCTTCTACCATTTGCCCTTGAGGTCTTTGTACTAATTGCATTAGAGATAAACTTGTTACAGATTTTCCACAACCTGATTCGCCTACAATTCCTACTATTTTACCTCTTGGAACTTCAAAAGAAACACCATTTACTGCTTTTACAACACCTATATCAGTAAAGAAATAAGTATGCAAATTATCGAACTCCACTACATTATCAGGATTTTTCATTGTAGTAATATATTCTTCTTCAGGTATATTTTTTCTTTTACGTTTTTTTTCATATTTAGCAGTAATCTTTCTGTTTTCTTTAGATATTGCTCTTGCTTCTTTAGCAGAAAGGTAATTTGAATTTTTACTCTTTTTTTCTTTAGCCATTTTTATCTCCTTACCTCTTCATTTTAGGATCAAATGCATCACGCAATCCATCACCTATAAAGTTAAATCCTAATACTGTAATCAATATACACATACCTGCCGGTATCCACACAAATAAATAACTAGACATAACAAAAACATTACTTACCGCATTAATAATATTACCCCATGAAGCAAATGGGAATTTAACACCAACACCTAAGAAACTAAGAACTGATTCCATTAAAATTACTCCACCTAAGCTTAATGTACAAATTACAATTAATTGCGGAATAATATTTGGAATTAAATGTTTAAAAATCCTTTTTGATACATCTAACCCAGTAGCTTCCGTTGCTGTCATAAATTCTTGCTCTCTTAAGAATAAAGTTTGACCACGAACCATTCTTGCAATTCCAGGCCACCCTAAAAATGCCATTACCAACATAAGTATATTCAATCTAATTTCTGGTGCAACTCTTAATTGATCCATTACTGAACCTAAAATAATAATTAAAGGTAAAGATGGAATACAATTGAAAATATCAACTATACGCATAATTAAATTATCCCAAAACTTACCAAAATATCCAGCAATTCCTCCTAATACTACACCTATAAATGTTTCAATAACAACTACAATAAAACCTATTCTCAATGAAATTCTTCCACCATACATAAGACGTGTTAAAAGATCCATACCATGACCATCTGTTCCTAACCAATGTTTTCTTGAAGGTCTAGAATAGGCATCAACTAAATATGTTGATTCCTGTTTTTCAATAGTCCATTGTAAATTCTGTCTATATAATCGATAAGTAGCATCATTTCCATTTTGATCTTTATATATAAATTCATCTAAATTATTAATAATTGCATTTTTTATAACTTCTTTAAATTCTAAATCAATAAATACATCTTCATAAATAGGTTCCATCTGAAACTTTGATATAGTAGCATATATTTCATTATTTTTAAATACTTCGACATTATCATCTTTTATTTTAACTTCAAAATTATTACCATCTAATTTAAATGATTTATGACTATTATAAATTGCATCTTCTACATTTTTACAAAATGTAAAATTATTCTCAATACCTTTATCAGCATAAGAATAGATATTTTTTGTAGCTATAGTCACTTCTTTAATTTCATAAAAAATACTATTTTTACGATTATGAATTGTAAAATATTTCTTATTGTTAACTTCAAAATAAATTTCTTTTTGTTTAACAGCCTTTTGTGCCATTTCAATAAAATCATCTGTTAATGACATATCAGAAACTGAAACATTAATATTTTTTCCCATGCTCATTGCTATTGCAACTTCACTTGCATTATTTACAATATAATATTCATCACTAACTTTTTTTATAACATAAATTTTATCTTTAGATTTAAAATATTCATCACCAGAATTAACAGCTAAAATAAATTCGCTTTGATCAATAAGAGAAAACTCTTCACCATCCTCAACAATATACTTTAATTTTTCGTTTTCTGTTACACCAGCAAAAACTTTATACATTGCATCATATTTAGTAAATACTTGATCTTCTTGATAAGGTGTTATTAACCCACCTATAAATGAAAACAGGAACATTGCTAAAATAAATATTGAACCTGTAATCGCTAATTTATTTCTAACAAATCTTTTAAATACCATCGCCCAGGGCGAAAGAATTTTTACTCGCTGTTCATCGTCTAAACTTAAATCATCTACTTCTTTCTCATACTCTTTATTTTTATTTGTCATTTATTTGCCCCCTATCGTATTCTTATACGCGGATCTACCACTGCATATAAGATATCTGCGATTAATGTGCCAAGTAATGTTAAAACTGCCAAAAATGACATATAAAACATAGAGAAAGGAATATCTCCTCCTATCATTGCATCATAAGCTGTTTTACCTATTCCAGTAATACCAAATAATGTTTCAGTAATAAGTGAACCTGCAAACAGTCCTGGTAATGAACCTCCAATAATTGTTACAATTGGTATTAATGTATTTCTAAATGCATGATAATTAATAACTCTTTTTTCAGATAACCCTTTTGCTCTTGCAGTACGAATATAATCAGCATTTAATACTTCAAGCATATTTGTACGAGTATATCTCATTAATCCACCAATACTAATTAATACAATTGCAATAATTGGCAGAACAAAATGTTTACCTATATCTAAAATTTTACCAAATGTATCTAATTGATAATAATATCTTCCAACAGTTCCATATAAATCAAACCATCCTAATTTAATAGCAAAAACTAATTTCAATATAGTCGCAAAAAAGAATACAGGTAATGATATACCTATTAATGCAACTACAGTTATTGCATAGTCTGTTTTACTATATTGTTTTCTTGCCGCTAAAATTCCAAGTGGTACAGCAATAATAATTTGTAATACAAAAGTTATTCCACCTAAAGCAGCTGAATACCAAATTGTTTCACGAAATTTTTGAATAACAGGAATATTATATTTCCAGCTATCACCAAAATTACCTTGTATAGCAGAATGTGCCCACTGAAAATATCCTTGAATAATTCCTTTGTCCATTCCATAAACAGCATTCAATTGAGTTAGCCATTCACTATAACTTTTAGATCCAGGCAAATTAGCTCTTTCTCGAGCGATTGATTCAACAAATGATGTTGGAATATTTCTGAAAATTGTATATAAAATCAGTGTAACAAAAAATAATATAACAACACTAATTAATAATCTCTTTATAATATAATTACGCAAGATAATAATCCTTCCTAATAAGATATAAATAATATCTATAATTTTTATTAACCAAAGTTTGAGCCCATATAAATGGACTCAAATCTTGATTATATTCATTTTTTTTAAATATTAACTATTTGTTAATCATTTCAACGTTTTCAATATCTGACATCCATTTCCAGAAAGTAGTGATATCTGGAGTTACTGTATCTAAATCAACTCTTTCTGAAGAGAAAATTATACAGTTTTGACGTTGATAAATTGGAATTTCTACTGCCCAATCAATAATAATGTCAAGAGCCGCTTTATAAGTCGCTTTTCTATAATCTTGATCATCTGATTTTCTTGCATCAATAATTAACTTATCTAATTCAGGGTCAAATATTTTATAATGATTAGAATTTGTTGAATTCGAAGAATGATAAATTTGATACATATCTGGATCTATTGTAGCTCCCCATGCAGCACACCATAATTCTTGTGAATTAGCATCCAATTTATCCCAAAGAACATTCGAATCTGATGGGTCATTTAATATAATATTAAATCCTATACTATCGAAAGTCTCTTTAAATTTTGTTGCAATCATAAATGATGGATGATCGCCTTTTCCGTCAGCAGGTACAATAATTTCGTACTCTAATTTTGCACCTTCAGGAGCCTCAGTAAATTTACCTAAATCAGCATCATAAGTGAATCCAGCTGTTTTTAAATAATTAATTGCTGCTGTTTTTGCTGCTTCATATTTGTCTTCAGCATTCATATCTGATGTATAAATTTGATTTCCTTCAACATCTGTTGAGAAAGCAATTTTATATCCTTCATCAGATTTTTGTGGAGCCGCCCATGAAGTATTAGAAATAGGATAATTAATAATTGAAGCTCTTTCTCCATAATATGAGTCAATAGATAATTCTCTATATACGGCTAAAATAGTAGCAAATGCTTTACGTAAGTCTTTTGATTCATCGCTTGCTGAATCTAAACCTACTTTAACATTTTCTGCATTAATTCCAATATATCCATATCCTAAGTTATCAACAGTATTTGTAGTGATAACATCACCAGTTACTTCACCGTTCGAATTATAAGATTTAATCTCTGCAACTGCTTCATTACCAAATGATGGATCAGTTACATCAATTGTACCAATACCAACACCCGAAATTTTATCTGCATCAGAACCTTCTTTAAATTGTACGTGATAAGTTTTTGGTTCGCCTTTATAATAATTTTCATTTGCTTCAAAATAAATTACTTTATTTTCATATTTTACAAGTCTATAAGGACCAGCACCCAACGGTTGTGTTGTTTTAGCTTTAACTTTTGAAAGATCTCCGAAATCAAAACCAAATTTATTATTATCATAATCATATTTACTATTATCACCATAATAATGTAAAGGAGCAACTTGAACACCTAATTTGTATATTGCACTTGCATCAAATCCATTTACAGTAATTTCAACTTCAGTATCAGAAAGCTTTTTAATACCAGCTATAGTAGGAACTCCTTTTCCAGCTAATGAAGGATCTTTTGGTCCTTCAGTTGAAATAAAAGTATCTTTAGCAACAGATAATGGTGAAACATCTTTTGGAGATTCTCCTGCATCAACATATGATGCTAAATCACCGTAAGAAGCAGTTACTTCTGCTAAATAATCATCTACTGTTGGATATTCTCCATTTGCTAAATCAAATTCTGTACTTGTAACAGCAGTAGTTAAAACTTTTGTTTCTTCATCTACATCACCGAATCCCCATAGTGCCATACCAGCAGCTACTTTAAGGCCTTCAGATGCCATAACTTCATCAGTAGGATATTTAACATAATCTTCAAAATATGCACCATAATTAGCTACAACATAATCAACTATTGCTTGAACATCGTTTTTCCACTCTGTATTAACAATTTCTTGTAAAGCATCATATTGTTCTTGTGTAAATTCATCTGAATCTGTTACTGTATAATCTAAACCAGCATCATATATATCATTAAACATTTTATCAAATTTCTCATATACTTCTGATGAAGTTTGAGTACGATAATCTTGCATTCCAATAATTGGAATAGAATAAAGACTTGACGAACCATCATAAGCTGGATCTGAGAATACATAATATGTGAATATTATATCATCAGCTGTTAATGCTTCTCCATCACTAAATTTAATGTCATCTCTAATTGTCCACTTATAAACTGTTTTATCAGCAGATTCATCATAATTAACATCTAAATCAGCTATGCCTTTATAAGTATAATCTGTACCATTATAAGGAATTACCTCCCCTTCGATAGCATTATAAACAACTGCACCAGTTCTGTCTGTTGTAAGTAATCCAACTTGAGTAAGATCTACTGCTTCTTGATCATAACCTGTATCAGCAAAAAACGGACTAAATTTTTCGCTAAATGCAGAATAACCTGCTACTAATGGTGTAGTTGATTTTGGTGTTTCAACTACCACTTCTTCTTTTTCTGTTTTTACTTGCTCAGTCTTTGCTGCTTCAGTTGGTTCAGGTTTAGAACTACATCCTGCGAACAAACTAAAAACCATTACAAAGATGAGAGCGATCCCTAATAATCTTAAAACTCTGCTTTTTTTCATATTTTTTTTACATGAATTATAGAAGTCAATAATCATATTTCCCCTTTCTATTTTTATATATAATACTTTTATATTCATAGTAAATATCATAATAATTTTAAAATAATATCATTATTATCGAAATTCATAGCAACTTCTAAGAAAAGTTTGAAATATTCTGACTTTTCTACTACGTTTAATAATCGATAATTTAAATATTTATATGATTATAAGTATTTGACCTATAAATATTTTAACATTTTAATGCAGCTATATCAAACTATAAATCATATGTAAGCGTTTATAAATATTAAATTTTAGTAACATTTAAACAAAAAATAAAATCATATCTATTTTAACATTATAGACATGATTTTATTAATATAATTCCTTATGAAATTCTAGAATATTCTCCATCCCAAAGTATTTTTTATAATTTCCTTTGAAATTGGAATTTCATTCACAATTGCCTATTCAAGTAATTCTACTTTTAATTTAACAAGTAAAATTATTAATTTTCCACTTGCATACTCGATTACTTTTTACTACACAATTTTATTATTTTGTTACAAATTTTCACAAAATAAAATTTTTGTTTATTTAACATCTTTTAAATTGCTAGTAAGATACATATATTGAAAATGAAAGTTGTTGAAAGGAGAAAAGAAAATGGGAAGTTATCAAAACATCAAAACATTAGTACCAAAAGATATCGAAAATAAAAAAGCATATTTGGTAGGTGGAGGAATTGGTTCTTTAGCTGCTGCTGCATATTTAATTAATGACGGACATATGAATGGTAAAAACATTACTATTTTAGAACAAGATAGTATATACGGTGGCGCAATGGATGGAGCCGGAAATCCAGAAGATGGTTATGTTGCTCGTGGCGGAAGAGAGATGGAAGAACATTATGAATGTACATGGGATTTATTTGGAAAAATTCCTTCAATTGAAGAAGAAAACAGAACAGTTCTTGATGAATTTAGAGAATTAAATCTTGAAGATCCTAATTATTCTAATTGTAGACTAATTGCTAATCGTGGCGAAAAATTAGATTTTTCAAGCCTTGGATTAGAAGATATACATGTAAAACAATTAACTAAATTATTTTTAGCAACTGAAGATGCACTTGGAAGAACAACTGTTAAACAGTTCTTTGATCCATCATTCTTAGAAACTGATATGTGGTTATATTGGAGAAGTATGTTTGCATTTGAAGATTGGCACAGTATAGTAGAAATGAAACGTTATATGCATAGATTTATGCATTTAATGCCAGGAATGAGTAAAATGGACGGATTGGTATTTACAAAATACAATCAATATGACTCAATGATTTTACCATTAAAAAAATGGTTAGAAACTAAAGATGTTAATTTTGAAGGTGGTACAGTAGTAACTGATTTAGATATTGAAATTAGTGAAACAAAAAAAGTAGTTACTGGAATTCATTTAACTAGAAATGGCAATGATGAATTTATTAAAACTACTGAAAATGATTTAGTATTTGTAACAAACGGTTCAATGACAGAAAATTCAACTTTAGGTGATATGAATACAGCTCCAGTATTAGATAGAAGTGAAGGCGCTGTATGGAAATTATGGAAAAACATTGCTAAAAAAGATAAAGCATTTGGTAATCCAGAAGTTTTCTGTAGTGATATAGATAAAACAAAATGGGAATCTTATACAATTACTGCAAAAGGAACTAAAGTAAAAGAATTATTAGAAGATTTTGCAGAAAGAAAATTTATGCCACATAAAACTGCAACAGGTGGAATAATAACTATTAAAGATTCAAATTGGCTTTTAAGTGTAACTGTAAACAGACAACCTCAATTTAAAAATCAACCTGAAGATGTAATTGTTTTATGGGCTTATGCATTATTCCCTGATAATAAAGGCGATTTTATTAATAAAAAAATGAGTGAATGTACTGGTAAAGAATTACTTGAAGAATTATTATATCACCTTGGAATAGATGAAAGTGAAATGAAAGATTATATTGAAGAATCTATAGTTATTCCTGCTATGATGCCTTATATTACAAGTCAATTTATGCCTCGTAAAAAAGGTGACAGACCAGAAGTAGTTCCTGCAGGAAGTAAAAATTTAGCTTTTCTTGGTCAATATGCAGAAATTAAAGATGATTGTGTATTTACAGTGGACTATTCAATTAGATCTGCAATAATGGCAGTTTACACATTATTGAATCTTGAAAAAAATCCACCTGAAGTATATCCAAGTCAATATGATATTAGAACAATTATGAATGCAACAAAAACTATGTATAGCGGAAGACCTCTTCCAGCAGAACCTATTATTAAGAAACTTTTAAGTAATACAAGTTTAGAAGGGTTAATTTAATTAACTAAAAAATTAGTGCTAACAAAAAGTATGATGGAAGAAAAATATTTCTATCATACTTTTTTTGCATAGGAAACATGAAATTTCTATTATTACAATTTTCTTTTAAAATGACTTGTAAAACTACATATTGCATAATATTTCACTACAAATACATAGACACAAGCCTCTTGCGATGGCCATCGACCCCGAGGAAGCCATTATATTCTAGCTTAATGATTATAAGATTCTTTTCGATATAGTCTTACCACAGTCTCCACATGTGGAGTAACATGGTCGCAGACAACTATGTTTTTGATTTACGATATTTCTGTTTACTACTGTTAGGTTTGTCTGGTATAGTCATTTCCAAATAACCATTTTCTATCGCTGGAAGCAAATAGTTTTTTCTAAAAGTAGGTCTATGTTTTAAGCCTACTCTTTCCATTAAGTCCCTACCAGACACTGTATCTTCCCCAATAGCATTTAATAGTATTTCAACTTGTTCGCTTACTTGTACGCCAACTTGTGCGGTCGATGACATTTCCACTATAGAATCACGGATTGACTCTAACATGAATTCAATAAATTTTACTGAATCTGCAGCCTTATCACATTCACCCAATACTTTGTAATAACTATCTTGGTGATCTTTAACTAAAGATTCAACGGGCAACCATCCAAATAAACTTTTCCATTTATATAGAATGAGCGTTTGCCACATACGCCCCATTCTACCATTACCATCTGCAAATGGATGTATAAACTCAAACTCATAATGGAATACACAACTCTTAATAAGCGGGTGTATTTCTGAGTTTTTTGCCCATAATAATAACTGACTTATCTGCTCTGGAACAAGAGTAGCAGGCGGCGCCATATGTATCAAATTCTCACCATCAAATATACCTACGCCACTCGATCTAAAGGTGCCAGCTTCTTTGGTTAAGTTATTCATCAAAATCTTATGTGCTTCAAGTAATGATGACACATCATATGGATTGAAATCAAGTAATAATTCATATGCTTCGTAGGCATTTTGTACTTCTTTGATATCTTGACCCGGTCCTAAAATTCTTTTCCCATTCAAAATAGCAGTTACTTGGTCAAGTGACAGAGAATTATTTTCTATCGCCAACGATGCCTGTATTGTTTTAATCCTATTATTTCTTCTCAATTTTGGATTAATACCTTCAACTTCTGACATAGTTAACCTTGTTACTTTTTCCATAATTTCAGCAAGCAAATTTAAAGTTTTCTCACTTAGTGTAAATGGTGGTTTGTAGTTCATTGTTTACACCTCCTACTTGTACCATTATACCGTACAAGATAAAAAAAATAAAGAGTAGAATATTTTCTGCTCTTATAACTTGAAAAGGTGTTTAATCATAACTTATAATGCAGTTTAAGCTTCACAACAGTCTCTACATGTGATGTAACTAGATCACAGATACTTTCACTTATAATACAGTTCACCGATATAACGCACTAAAAGCACAATTTTACATAGATAATTGACACTATTATATCAAATCATATGATTTGATTTCTTTAGACCAACGCTTCCTAAAACTCTTGTCTTGCTCTATCCCAACGATTGGACCTTTTACAAACGCTGTAATAACCTCTGTTACAGTCTGAAATTCAATCGATACCCCTAAACTCCTTTTTGTAAAAGTACGCCACCGTCTCTGCATATCTGCATTTTCATACATTTTGGTAATCTTAGCAAGAGATTCAAGATCGCATGTAGTACCTCTTTGTTTAAATGTTTCTCTGATAGCTTTTGCAAATATCTCTCCATCAAAATCATAATTTGAAGCCAAATAGTAAATGTCATAGTAATCCTTCATCCTACTAGAGGTTTCCATTCGCGCAAACATGGCTTCTAGCTTTTCAGCAATTGTAGATTCCAGAGAATATGAGTTTACAACAGGCTCTTCAAAATCGTTAAGCTGCGTTGGAATAACAATTGATTCAATCTCTGGGACAACTACATCTCCAATGCCAATATCTATATCAAAAGGTGTTCTGGTATTTTCAATAATTGCCGCCAATTTCACTCTCACACCATTATATGCTTTCATTTCAGCAATGTTCTCTACGGAATTCACCTCAAATAAAATATAACTATTTTCGGATTTTTCCGCAATAATACGTTCAACAACCTGCTTCATTTCATCTTTATTATTGGGCAGATATTTTGCCAAAAAATCTATATCCATCGTTGGCCTGCTCTGAAATCCAGTGTATGAAAACAGAAAGAGTCCACCTTTTAAAATCAATTGCTCCTTATACTGTGAAGATACTAATCTTCTTAAAAATTCTTCCTGACAAAAAAGTCTAAGAATCAATTGATATGGAAGTCCGATTTTTCTTGATTTGCTTTTTAATTTCTGCAATACTGATTTTCCATTAATCATTACATCCACATCCCTATGATTGCACTTACCTTGCGTTTTATATTCATTTTTTCAGCATAATCCATTAGTCTGCTAATATCATTCTTTGGATCTCTCACATACGCTTTGACTGCATAATTAAACACTTCTTTATCCATCTTCTTCTCGTAACGCATAATGTCGCAGACCGTCCTCTCTCTATTAAAGACTGTCATGAGATGTCCTTCAAACATCACTTCTGTTTTTCCCAAGTTCATATAAGCATCAATAATGAAATAAAAATGCATAGGTGGGTAGGATATTCTGTATTTTGATTTATTATTATTTTTACTAACAGCCAACTGCCATGCCAAAGGTATACGCTCTGTATATCCATACAAGTACAGTGCCGATTCCATGCATACGACAGCCTCTGGGAATAACTTTCTTATTACAACAGCATCAGATATAAACTCACTATCTACCCACTCATAATAACCTGTCTTAATCTTCTCTATATAACCTTCCGCTATCAGTTTGTTCAAGATTGTATTATGGAAGCCTTCAGAAGTGAAATCTACAAGCTTGATAACACCATTATATTTATCAAAAATCTTTTTATATACCTCTATATCCATCGTGAAACAATCCTCCCTTAAAATTAAAAGTGGTCTTTTTCACATCATATCATCTTTTATGTAAATACACAAGTTAAAAGATCCTCTTACCTTTTTGAAAGAGGACTTTTTAACACAAGTGTGAAATTAGCACTTATTGACATTCTAAAGTATATGGAGAATCAATTCAAAAATCAGGCAAAAAAAGTTCTGAACAAAAAACTTGTTCAGAACTTTAAATCACTTTTCTTATTCAATTGTAATGTTAGTTTTAGCTTCACAACAGTCTCCCCATGTGTAGATACTAAGTCGCAGACACTTTTAACCATAACAACTTGAGCTTAGAGCTATAGTTATACTAAGGTGCTATTACATTTTTTCAGGACCCTAAATAGACAGCTTATCAAAATAGTCTAAAGTGTGCAGTCAGGTTTCATCAATATCGTTTCCTAACCAATTCTTATCTGTTGTATTTAAGTTCCTTTTGAATCTAAGATTACTAAAAACTCTATTTAACCTAGCACTAATGTCACTAATATTACTCTCTCTCATATCTTCATCCTCAAAAATGTATTCATTTAAACACACCTTTAATTTCAATACATCTAAACTTCCCATCAAATAATTTATATCGAACATTGAATCCCCATAGACTATGAAAATCGATTTAGTACAATATGTGAAATTGCAGTTAAAGGAATATATCTGATAACCGTAATTTTTTTAACCTTAACTGCAATTCTCACCTAAAGAATTATATCTTTTAAAAAATTGACAAGTTATGTCAGTGTGTTATACTTAAATTACTGACGTAAGTTGTCAATTCGGAGGTGAATATGAATTCATATGATGAAATAGATTTAACTAATGCAAATTTAAAAAAAATAGTAAAATTTGGATTAGAAGTTTTTTCTAATAATACAATTGAAAAAGTATCCACAAATGTCATTGTAAAAAAAGCTGGAATTTCACGTGGCCTTCTATATTATTACTTTAAAGATAAAGAAGATTTATTTAATTTTTTAATTTATTTTTCATTTAAAAAAAGTGTTATAGATATTTATGAAGATATTGATTTTAAAAATAGTGATATTTTAAAAAGATTAAACAATATTTTTCTTAAAAGATTGGATCTTATTAATGAATATCCTTATATACTTTCTTTTACTCGTGAATATGTATATGAAACGATGGAAAATATTAAAAATCAAAAATATGAACATTACCGAGATGAAATGTACAATTTAAATATTGATAAAACATTATTTATTAATGAATCAGATATAAATAATAGTATAAAAATTTCAAAATGGACATTTGCTGGTATTTTAGAGGAATATGTTTTATTCACAGAATCAGATAAAAAAAACATCAATCAAACTAAAGAAGAACTTAATAGTTACTATCTAAGTTTAAGAAGATCTTTTTATAAAAATAATGAGGGAAACAATGAAAAAAGAAAAATGGTTAAATAAAAATCTACTTTTATTACTTGCTGGTAGAACAGTCTCAGATATAGGCTCTAGCATTCAAATGGTTGTAATGCCTTTATATATATTAGACATTGGTGGATCTGCAAAAATTGTGGGATTATTTTCTTTTTTCTATTTACTACCAATTCTACTTATATACCCTTTTGGAGGTGTATTCGGCGATAGGTTTAATAGAAAAAAAATAATGTTATATGCAGATTTATTTAGTGGAATAGCAATATTAATACTTGCTTATTTATCAAAAACAAATCAATTAAATATATTTTTACTTCTAATAATACAGATTATAGTATCAACACTATTTGGATTTTTTGATCCAGCAAGTAAAGGTATTTTGCCACAAATAGTAAAAAATGATTATTTAAAAAAAGCAAATGCATCTATCGCATCTTTAAGATTAATTGCTGCAATACTAGCACCAATTATAGGTGTATGGATTTATATTAAATTTAATATAACAATTTTATTTATATTTAATGGAATTTCATTCTTATTGTCTGCATTAAGCGAAACATTTATTAATTATAAACATATTAATAGAACTAAAAATATAAAAAATAGTAGTATTATAAAAGATTTAATCATTGGATTTAAATTTATAAAAAATCATAAAACGATTCTAAATTTGTGTTTATATTTTATGATGATATTCACGTTAGTTAATCCAGTATTTACTGTAGTACTACCCTTCTTTTTTAGAAAATCATTAAATTATCCTGATACTTATTATGGATTTATGCAAGCTTCTTTATTTGTTGGTGCATTAGTTGGTAGCATTACAGTAGGTTTTTTAATTAAAGAAAAAAATTCAAAAATTCCATTAATTTATGGAATAAGTTTACTTACATTTGCACTAATTGGATTTTCAACACTATTGTTTCCAAGCGTAATAAATATTTTTGGCAATGATAGTCTATTATATATATTTTTACTTATTTTAACTATGTTCTTAATGTATGGATCGTTGATGTCAATAAACATACCACTTCAAACGATTATACAACAAACTACACCTGAAGAATATCTATCAAGAGTATTTTCATTAGTAAGTATGATAGCAAAAGGTGGTGGCCCTTTAGGTGCTCTTATATATGGGTTAGTTATAGAAAAAGCTTCAATACATATTTCTGTAATGATTGCTACTATTATCATTGTTATTATTAGTTCTCAATTTATAAAATCATTATTAAAAAATAAAGAAACTAGTTAACAATAGGAGGAAAAGAATGATTAAAGTTATTGGAAAGAACGAAAAACTCGATATAAAAGAATTTGGTGGAAAATCAGCTCATCTAAATTTTTTAAAAAACAAAGGCTTACCAGTACCAGATGGAATAATACTTGAAAACGAATATTTTACAAGTGATAAAAAAGAAGAATTTTTAAGTTTATTAGACTCAAAGAAATTATATGCGGTTCGTTCAAGTGCATTAGATGAAGATGGTTCTAAATACTCATTTGCAGGCCTTCAAGACACATATTTAAATGTCAGCTATAATGATATTTTAGATAAAGTTAATGCTTGCTATCAATCACAATTTAATGAAAGAGCTTTGGAATATAGAAAAACATTTAAAATTGGTAATTCAAGGGGAATGACCGTAGTTATTCAAGAAATGGTAGATGCAGATTTTGCAGGTGTAATTTTTACTCAAAATCCAATGAATAATAGAATTGATCAAATCGTTGTTGAAGTAATAGAAGGTTTAGGTGAAAAACTTGTTTCAGGACATCTCACTCCATCTACTTATACAATTAATAAAAATGATTCATCTGTTTTTAATTTAAAAGGCAACATTGTAACTCTAAATCAAAATTCAATTAATGAATTAGTTAAATACGCTAAAATTATTGAAAACATTTACAATGCTCCTCAAGATATTGAGTTTGCAATTAAAAATGGCAAAGTTTATATCCTTCAAGCAAGACCTATTACAACCATTACTAAAGTACCGAAGCAAGAAAGAAATAATCTTAGATTCTATATGTCATTTTCTCATATTCAAAATATGACATATCCAATTACACCTGTAGGTGCTGAAATGATTGATAATCTATTTAGCTCTAAAAAAGGTAAATTTCTTAAAAATAGAATTCTTTATAATGGAGAGTATTTATTTTTTGATATTTCGGAATTTTTATTAACTCCTAATTTCATTCATAAAAAGCTTATAAAAGTCCTAGAAAACATTAATTTTAATTTGCCTGAACTTGCAAATGAATATAGAAAATTAAATAAAACTAGAAAATTACCGCCTTTTGAGGTTTTAAAAGCACAAATGTATATTGCAAAAAAGATCATTAAAATTTTAAAAAACAAAGAAATATCTAATGATAAAGCTATTAAATTTATGGAAGATCATGTTAGTAAATTTAATAATTATAGCGATGAAAAACTTATAGAAAACAATAATAAAGCGCTAATGCCTGTATTTGCTGAAATTTTACCATATGTAAGTAGTGGAATGATTGCATTTTTTAGATTAAGAAGCTTATTTAAAAAATGGAATTTAGATATGAATGACTTTAATACTATTATATCGGGTCTTGATGGTAATATTACTGGAGAAATGGGACTATTATATGACGATATGTTACTTAACTATGGCACAAAAAAAGGTGACGAATTATTTGATGACTATATGAACAAATTCGGTATGCGTGTAGATGGTGAAATCGATTTAGGAAGAGATAGACCAAAGGATAATATTGAAGCATTTAAAAAAACTATTCAAAAAATGGCTCAAGAACATGATGGCTTATCATTAAGAGAAAAACATCATGATAGAATAAAAAAAGCTGATATGGTTATTGAAAAAATTGAAAAAGAACTAAGTAAAAAACAATTTAAAAAACTTAATAATTGGATTTTAAGACTTAAAAGTCATTATATTTTAAGAGAGCATCCTAAATATATGGTGGTCAGAATATTTGATAGATATAGAGATATGATTGATAGTCCTTTTGAAACTTTTAAAGAAAAATTTAATGGTGGTTGTGATCCAAAAGAAATTAAAGAAAGAAAAGAAAGATATGAGGAAGCAAAAGATAAATCTATTCCAATTGCTATGCTTTCAAATGGTTTAATATTAAAACCTGTTCAAGTACATAGTGATGGCTCTATACAAGGATTTGGTGTATCTTCAGGTCGAGTTACTGCGAAAGTTAGAGTTATAGAGCATATTGAAGATGATATTTTACTATCTGGTGAAATCTTAATTACAAAGTTTACTGATCCAGGTTGGACTCCAATGCTTGCTAAAGCAAGTGGTATTATTACTGAAGTTGGTGGTATGATGACTCACGGAGCCATTGTAGCTAGAGAGTATGGAATACCTGCAGTTGTTGGAATAGAAGATGTAGCAAATATTTTTAAAACTGGTGATGTAATTACAATTGATGGTGATGACGGTATTATAGTCATTGAAGAAGAAAACTAAGTAAAATAATATAGTCTATAATAAATAATAAGATTTCATAGACTATATTATTAATTTTTAATACCTTGAGTTTTGCAGTGAAATTTTACAACAAGAGCCACAAGCCATTAAATTGCAATGGACTGTGGCTCTTGTTATGTGTATATTTGTGTTGTGAAATGATACTTGCTTTTCATATTTTTCAACTATTCTTTGTTTAACTTTCCCATCAATTCTGTAACCTTCATCTATATATCAATTGCACACATCTCATATTTAAGTTTCCCCAAAATCAACTAGCTAATGGTGTATACTTCTCTATATTTGAACGTTTAAACATACTCAACTGCTGGTTTTTAACATATTTTACTTTAGGTAATAA
>JAMOQG010000014.1 GCA_027064135.1 Peptostreptococcaceae bacterium
AGAAGAATTTGAAAACTTTAATAAATTACACAAAAAAGAAATAGAAAGATTAGAAAACTTAAAAAAAAGGAAACATAAATTAATAAGCAGTTTTGGAATATAGAAACAATAAACAAAAAAGGTTTTGAATTGAGCCTTAGACTATCGCTAATGTATTTAAAAGAATACTTGGTAGTGAAATTCTAACAGTATTTAAGTGAGTTCATATATGTTGTAACTTAATGGTTTTAGTTAAGTGAGAGTATTTGAGAAACTTAATGAAGTTAGAACCGCGTGATTTCAATCGTGTGAGATTCAGACAAATAATTTTATTAAAGAAATGGTTAATTATGATGGTGTTCCTAAAACTGCTTGCCCATCGCCACAAGATTTTATCGAAAGATTCCAAGGAGATGAAGATGTTTTTGTTGTAACATTATCTGAAAAATTAAGTGGCACGTATAATTCAGCAGAATTAGCTAAACAAATATATTTAGAAGAAGAGAATGAAAAATTCATTCATGTATTTAATTCGAAATCAGTATCTGTTGGTCAAACATTGATTGCTTTAAAAATAGATGAGCTAATAAGAAATGATAAAACAAATAAAGAAATAGTTGAAAAAACAGATGAATATATAGAGGAGATGCAGACGTTTTTTATTGCAGAATCTTTGAATAATTTTATTAAAAATGGTCGCATTTCTAAATTATCTGGTTCTATTGCAAACGCATTAAATGTTGTTCCTATTATGGGTTCTTTACCTAGTGGTGATATTGAATTAAAAACTAAAAGTGTTGGAAAAAAAGTTTATAAAAAATTAATTGAAATAATAATAGAAAAATCATTTGATCAAGAAAATAGAATTTTAAGTATTGCTCATGTGAATAATTTTGAAAGAGCGAATAAATTAAAGAAAGAGATAGAAAAGAAATGTAGTTTTAAGGATATTATAATTGTTGAAACCGGAGGGTTATCAAGTATATATTGTGATAATCAAGGTATTATTATTGCTTTTTAGGAGGATGAAATGGGAAATATTATTGCTGATAGTAGTTTAGACATTAATGAAGATTTAAAGAAATTAGGTATTAAATTTGTTCCTTTTAAATTATATTTAGGAGATAAGGAATATATTGATGATGAAAAAATGAATCCAATTGATTTTATTTCTAATATGGTTAAATTTGATGGATTACCTAAAACTGCGTGTCCATCTCCACATGATTTTATGGAGAAATTTGAAGAGAAAAAGAATAATTTTGTAGTAACAATTTCTGAAAAATTAAGTGGAACTTATAATTCGGCAATACTTGCAAAAAAATTATTTGAAGAAAATAATAGTGAGGGGTTTGTGCATGTATTTAATTCTAAATCAGCCTCTGTAGGTGAAACACTTACTGCTATAAAAATTAATGAGTTAATTGAAAAAAATTGCAATACTGAAGTTATTGTTAAAACTGTAGATAAATATATTGAAAATATGAGAACTTTTTTTGTTTCGGAAAATTTAAATAATTTAATGAAAAATGGACGTATTTCAAAATTTCAAGGAACAATGGCAAATTTATTTAGTATTAAGCTTGTTATGGGAACAAATGACGAAGGCGAAATAATTTTATATGAAAAATGCAGAGGTATTAAAAAAGCATATACTACATTAAAAAATATTGTTAAAGAAAATGGTGGAAACATGAATGAAAAAATTCTTGCAATTTCGCATGTTAACAATATAGAAAGAGCTTATTATCTTAAGGAATTAATTGAAAGCGAATGCGATTTTAAAGAAATAATTATTATGCAAACTGGTGGATTATCAAGTTTATATTGCGACAATAAAGGGATAATAGTGTCATTTTAATTCTACTATAGAATTTAATTATAAAATGAAAAAGTTTATGTTACATTATGTTAACAAGGGGGAGAAAATGAGAAAAAAATTGTTTATACCAGGTCCAGTTGATGTGGCAGAAGATGTTTTAGCTAAAATGGCTACACCTATGATTAGCCATAGAAGTAAAGAAGCATCTGAACTTCAAAAAAGAATAAGTGATAATTTAAGAAAATTAATGTATACTAAAAATGAAATTTTATTATCAACTTCATCAGGTAGTGGATTAATGGAAGCTGCTATAAGAAGTTGTACAGTTAAAAAAGCTGCAGTTTTTTCAATGGGAGCTTTTGGTGAAAGATGGTACCAAATGGCAACTAGTAACGGTGTTAATGCCGATGTTTTTAACGTTGAATGGGGTAATGCAATTACACCAAAAATGGTCGATGATGCATTAAAAACTGGAGAATATGATTTAATTACTGTTACTCATAATGAAACGTCATCTGGTGTAATGAATCCGTTAGATGAGATATCAGAAGTTGTTAAGAAATATCCAGAAGTTGTATTTTGTCTTGACACTGTAAGTTCTTTAGGTGGAGCAAAAATTGAAGTTGATAAATGGGGCGTTGATATATGTATTGCTTCAACTCAAAAATGTTTGGGCTTACCTCCTGGATTATCATTATGTAGTATTTCTGACAAAGCTATAGAAGCTGCAAAAAAAGTGGATTATAAAGGATTTTATTTTGATTTAGTAAATATTAAAAAATATGTAGATTCAAAACCATATCAATATCCATCTACACCATCTTTACCACATATGTTTGCACTCGATTATCAATTAGATAAAATATTAAACGTTGAAGGTCTTGAGAATAGATTTAATAGACATGCTGAAAACGCAAAATTTGTTAGAGAGTGGGCAAAAAAACATTTTGACTTATATTCTGATGAATTACATTTATCAAATACAGTTACAAATATTAAAAATACTAAAGGAATCTCAGTAAAAGATTTAAATAATGCTTTAGGTGAAAGAGGGTATATAATTTCTAATGGTTACGGTGATTTAAAAGAAAAAGCATTTAGAATTGCGCATATGGCTGAAGCAACCAAAGAAAATTTAGAAGATTTATTTAAAGAGATTGAAGATATTTTAGGATTGTAATATTTTGGGGGGAGCAATTTTATGATAAGAGTACTTGCAAATGATACAATCGCCGATTCTGCAATTATTGAATTAGAAAATTCAGGTTTTGAAGTGATACATCATCATTATGAAAATGATGAACTTTTAAACGAAATAAAGAATTTTGATTGTATTATAGTTAGATCAGGAACTAAAGTAAGAAATGATGTAATTGATGCTTCAAAAGAAACAGGAAGATTAAAATTAATTGTGAGAGGTGGAGTTGGTGTTGACAATATTAATGTTAAATATGCCGAGGAAAACGCTATCACAGTTAAAAATACTCCAAATGCTTCTAGTAATTCTGTTGCTGAACTTGCAATTGGTCATATGTTTGCATTATTAAGATATATTCATATGTCAAATGTTAGCATGAGAAAAGGTGAATGGAATAAAAAGAAATATAAAGGTTATGAATTAATGGGTAAAACTCTTGGACTTTATGGATTTGGGAGAATTGGACAATCAGTTGCAAAAAAAGCAAGTGCATTGGGAATGAAAGTAATTTATAATACTCGTTCAGGTGAGAAACCAGGATTTGATGATTTTAAATATGTTGAACTTGATGAACTATATAAGAGTGCAGATATAATATCTTTGCATGTTCCATATATAAAAGATAAAGGACCAGCAATTACTAGTAATGAATTTGCAATAATGAAAAAGGGTGTTTTTGTAATTAATCTTGCAAGAGGTGGGGTAATTGATGAAAATGATTTAATGGATGCTATCAATGATGGTATTGTTGCAGGGGCTTCACTTGATGTATTTGAGAATGAGCCAAAAATAAATAGTAAGTTGTTAAATTGTGATAAAATTTCTTTGACACCTCATATAGGTGCGTCGACTTATGAAGCACAAACAAGAATTGGTGAAGAAATATGTAGTGTTATTGTAGAATTTTTTAAATAATAGGGGGAAAATTAATGTCAGTAGTTAGACCTTTTAAGGCAATTAAACCAAAAAAAAATTTGGTAGAGAAAGTTGCATCATTACCGTATGATGTAATGAATCGTGAAGAAGCAAAAGAAATGGCAAAAGGTAATGAATTTTCATTTTTACATGTTGTAAGATCTGAAATGGATGTTGATGACAGTGTAGATGCATATGATGAAATTGTATATAAAACTGCTAGAAAAAATTTAGATA
>JAMOQG010000015.1 GCA_027064135.1 Peptostreptococcaceae bacterium
ATTCAAAAAGAATGGTCATTATTATCAATGGTGCAAAAGGGGAAAAAGACCGTATATCTTTACTTTCTGACAATCTACTACAACTGTTAAGGCAGTATTATAAGGAATATAACCCTAAAGAGTATCTTTTTGAAGGTCAGAATGGTGGCAAGTATTCTGCGACAAGCATAGCAAATATTTTGAGGAAAGCTGCTAAAAAAGCGGGAATAAGAAAAACAGTTACTCCACATATGTTACGACATAGTTTTGCGACACATCTTCTGGAACAAGGAACAGATTTACGGTATACTCAAGAATTATTAGGGCATGGTAGTTCAAAAACAACAGAAATTTATACCCATGTATCCAAAAAAGCAATTGATAAAATAAAAAATCCAATGGATGATTTTTTGTATGAGGAATTACTTTAATGATAAAAGGAAAATATAAACAACTGTTCTTACCCCTCCAATTTGGTGGTATAAGAACAATAACTATATACAATCGTTGTGCTTCATGCTGTGAAAAAAATGCGAATTAAATAAAAGGAATATAATTATGAAAAAACTCTGCTTTGTAATAATGGGATACGGTAAAAAAACCGATATATATTCTGGTGAAACATATGATTTAGATAAAACATATTTGAATATTATTAAACCTGCAGTTGAAGAATCCGGATTAGAATGTGTTAGAGGAGATGAGATTCAAGAATCTGGCATAATTGATAAAAGTATGTATGCTCTTTTACTTCACGCAGATTTAGTTATAGCTGATATTACTACATTTAATCCAAATGCGATTTATGAATTAGGCGTTAGACATGCCGTAAGGCCATATTCAACAATAATCTTAAAAGAAAAAAATGATTCTATTCCTTTCGATTTAAGTCATAACAAAATATTTCATTATGAGCATATGGGGAATGATATTGGAGCCACAGAAGCAAAAAGATGTATTAAGGAGTTAAAATTGTTGATAAGCAATGTGACTGCTAAACCAGAGACGGATAGCCCGTTTTTTCAATATATTCCCTCAATTAAACCTTATGTTTTATCAGAAGAAGAATATAGTTCGGTTATAAAAGAATTAGCCAATAAAGAAAAACATGTTTTTGCAATAGTAGAACAAGCTAAAAAAGAAATGAATTCAAGCAATTTCATTGAAGCAAAGAAACTTTGGGCAAAGTCATTACAAAAAGTCGAAAACGAACCATATTTTATTCAACAATATGCATTATCTACATATAAAAGTAAGGACCCGTCAGAAAGGACTGCATTGCATGATGCATTGAATATTATAAACAAACTTGACCCTAACAATACAAATGACCCAGAAACATTAGGAATTACTGGAGCCATTTATAAAAGACTATGGTTACTAGATAAAGATATTGAATATCTAAATAGAGCAATAGAATTTTATAGGAAAGGTTTTCAAATTAATAACGATTATTATACTGGTGAAAATTATGCTTTGTGTTTAGATTTTATGGCAAATGAAGAAACAAATAATGAAGAAAGAATATATTATAAAATTGAGGCAAAAAGAACAAGAGAGAAAATTATTGAAATAATTAATGAAATATTTGAACAAGACAATTTTGAACAACGAAATGATATAAAATGGATTTATGCAACATATTCAATTTGCTTATTTGCATTGGACAAAAAATATGAAGAATATGAAAAGAAATTTTATACCACTATTACAGCTGAATGGGAAAAAGAAACATATGAACAGTCAAAAAAACAAATTATAAACTTAAAAAAACAGGAGGAATAATTATGGCACGAACTTACAATGTTTTTATTAGTCATTCTTGGCAATACATCGATGACTTAAAGAAATTAAGAGATTTACTAAAAAAAAGAGGCTATTTTAATGTTGAATTTGAGGAAGCAACTCCTGATGAACCAATAAATTCAGAGAATGCTGAATATATTAAACGAAGATTAAAAGAAAAGATAAAGAATTCAGATATCATATTGGGGATAGCTGGTGTTTATGCTTCTTATAGTGACTGGATGGAATGGGAATTAGATACTGCTATAGCCAATGAAATTCCAATAGTTGGAGTTATTCCACGGGGGCAATTAAGGATATCAACTGTTGTTAGTTCAAGAGCAAAAGAAGTTGTAGGGTGGAATACTGAAAGTATTGTAAATGCAATAAGGAAATGGGCTAAATAGATGCACAGACACACAACAAAAGCTATACGTAATGCGGGTAATATGCTAAATATGTACATTTTAGTATTAAATAAAATTAGTGGTAAATTGAAAAATAATCGTTTTAAAAACCCGCACTGCTCATAGCCAAACCGTTGTGGTGCATTAAAAATTAAAATGTAAGAGGAATTAATTATGGCAAAGAATGTAACAGAGACAATACGAAAATTTGTTAAGTTTTTGAATAATCAAAATGAACAAGGAGGCTTTTGGTTGCCAAATATTCAACGACCTTTTGTTTGGAAAGAAGAACAAATAGAAAAGTTATACGACTCTATCTTGAGAAAGTATCCTATTGGTTCATTATTAATATGGAAAACCAAAAGTAAAATAAAAAGGAGAAAATTTATTGACAATTATATTTCTAATGTTCCTCTTACTCAATATTTTATCCCACAGGATGAATCGCAAAAAATGCTCGTTTTAGATGGTCAACAAAGACTACAAGCATTGTATATTGGTTTAATGGGTAGCTATAATAAGAAAGAATTATATATAAATATTTTAAGTGGTGATTTAGTAGCACCTGAAGATATAAAATATGAGTTCAAATTTCTTGAAATTTCCAAAGTTGATTTCCCTTATATTAAAATTAAAGATATAGTTATGCAAGAAGGACTTACTTCACAAATTATCAAAAAATTAAATATTAATATAAGTAACCTGAATGAAGATGAACAAAACAGAATTACCGAAAATATTGAGTTAATAAGATATGTATTTAATACAGAGGAAAATATTATTTATCAATTAGTTGATAGTATTGAGAATAGTGAAACATATACAGAAGACGATATTGTTGAAATTTTTATTCGTGCAAATTCAGGCGGAACACAATTAGGAAAATCTGACTTGTTGTTCAGCCTTTTAACCGTAAGTTGGGATGATGCAGAAGATAAAATGGATGAATTAATAAGTGATTTAAATCAAACAGGGTATAAATTTGATAGAGACTTCATTTTAAAAGTTTGTTTAATTTTATTAGATAAAGGTGCAAAATATGAAATTAAAAAATTTAGAGATCCAGATTTAAAAACACAAATAGAAAATAACTGGAATAATATTTCAGATGCTATACGAGCCGTTAAAGATTTTATCTATGGTGAAACATTTTTAAAGACAGATAAAACATTGCCATCGTATTTAAGTTTGATACCAATTATTTATGATAGATACCACTTTAAAGAAACTTGGGAAAGTAGAAAGTCTGATTTTTTTGAATATTTAATAAAAGTTAACCTAACAGGTGTTTTTGGTGGGGCATCAGAAAGTTTCACAGATGGATTAATAAATGTTGTTAAAAAGAATGAAGGATTGAAGAAAGAGAAAATATTTGAATACATTAGAACTAAAGGTAAATCTATTGAATTAACCGAACAGTCTTTATTTAATATTTCTTATTCATCAAAAGAAATACATCTACTGTTTAATATTTGGTATGGTTTTAATTATCAACCATCTTACAAAAACAATCTACCACAAATAGATCATATATTTCCACAATCAGAACTAAAAAAAATTAAGATAGAAAATCCTGAAACTGGTAAAAAGAATATTATAAAATACAAGACAAAAGAAAGGGATCAATTAGCAAATTTAATGCTTCTCACTGCTCAAGAAAATGGAGCAAGTGGAAAAACAAATAAACTCCCAAACGAATGGTTTGAAAACAAAGGTGAGGATTATTTAAAGAAACATTTAATTCCAAATGATAAGAAATTATGGGAAATAGATAGTTTTGACCAGTTTATCGAAGAAAGAAAGAAATTGATATTAGAAAAATTTAAAGACTTGGTATATAAACCAACAGTTGTGTAGCATATGAGGACAAAAAGACATCTGCAATAAACGATGAAATAATCGTTGCGGTAGAAAATATCAATCTATCTCTTTGATTTTCTCTAAAAAATAATATAATAAACAATAATTTAATCTT
>JAMOQG010000016.1 GCA_027064135.1 Peptostreptococcaceae bacterium
AATTTCGCTACACCACTGCCTTCATCTATACCATTACTGATACCAACTTGTGGTTCACTACACTTGGTGGTAAATACCTGTGACTGGACTTACACCAGCTAGATTAGTGCCATGCCTGGCACACAACATTAAAAAAGTCAGTTTCTTTAAACTGGCTTTTTTTTATTATCTATTTCTAATAATATTACTGATAAAAATGCAGTTACTGGAATTGTAATTATAAGTCCAATACTTCCTGCTAACGACCTAACTATCTCAGTTGCTACAATATCCATATTTGTAATTTCTGATAAGGGTGTTTGATAAGACATAAGTATTAATAAAAGTGGAATTGAACTTCCAGTATATGCTAAAATCAATGTATTTGACATCGTCCCCATAATATCATGTCCTATTGCCATCCCTGATGAAAATAATTTCCTTCTACTTTGAGATTTATCTGCTAAATAAATTTCTTGGATTGAAGATGCAATACTCATTGCTACATCCATAACTGCTCCTAATGCTCCAAGTAAAATTCCTGCGAATAATAAATTATTATAATTAAGACTTATTCCTTGAGGAATATAAGTAAGCATAGCTGCTTCATCAGGCATTAGACCAGTAATTGTTATAACATTTCCTACAATCATTGCAATAATAGCTGCAACAACAACACCAATAATTGTACCCATAATTGCTGCATAACTTTTTTTATTAAATCCCGATACTATAATTATTGTTAAAACAGTAATTAAACTTGCAATAATTATTGCAAGCATTAATGGATCTTTTCCATTTAAAATTCCTGGAAGTAAAACTTTAAATATTAAAAACATTGTAAGAGAAATGGTTATTACTGATTTTATTCCTTTTTGTTTTCCTACAATTACTAATAAAGCTAAAAAAACCAAAACTAATACTTTAGTAGTGCTATTTCTTGAATAATCAGATACGTAAATTTGGCGCGATTCACCTTCACCTTCTATTCCTATTATTACTTCTTTACCCTCTTCAGCTATTATTCTATATGCAATATTTTCAGGTAATACATTTTCAATTTCAACTACTTCACCCTTATAATCTCCAGTTTCAATTGATACAGTTACTAATTGATAATCATATTGATAATCACCAACAGATCTTAAATCTTCACACTTTAAAACTTTTGCTTTTTCAAAAACAATAGTAGTTTCTTCTATATTATTTTCATTAAAATTTCCTTCTGCAAAAGAGCTAAAACTAATAGCAAATAAAATCATCAATATCATTAATATGTTAATAATTATCTTTTTCATATTTCTCCTTTTATCCTTTTAATTAATAATCACATCTATTTCTTTATCAAATGTTGCATTTCCACCTACATATACTTTGTCTATTATGTCATTTTTTACTGATAATTCAACATTTATTTTTGATAATTTATTCATAACTTCCCCTTGTAAAAAACTAATATTTTTATATTCATCTTTTTTCAAAATATTATATTTAAATAAAAATGATGCTAAAGCCCCGGAAGAAGTTCCGGTTGCACTTTCCTCATTAATCTCATAATATGGTGCAAAATTTCTGCAATTTGCAGTTTCATTTCCATTTTTTTCAAGTGAATATACATGATATCCAACCACTTCATTTTCCTTTGAAATCTTATATATTAAAGAAAAATCAGGTTTCATATTATTTAAAATTTCATTATTTTTAACTCCAATTAAAATATCTTTTAATCCAGTTGAAACAATTTGAATAGGCAAATAATCAATTAAATCATTTTCTGTTATATTTAATGATTTTGCAATAAGATCACGATCTTCAATAACATTGTAAAACTCAGGTTTTCTTTGCTCCATATATATTTTATTATTATCAATATGTATCTCTAATTTGCCCGCTTTTGTGATTTGATAATGTGTTCCAGCAGATATAATATTTTTATTAATTAAATACTGAAAAGCCGCTATAGTACCATGACCGCATAAATCAACTTCTTTATTAGGTGTATAAAATTCAACTTCAAATTCAATATCATTAATTTTATTTATAAATACAGTTTCAGATACATTTACTTCTTTTGCAATAAACTGTTTTTCATCTTTTGATAAATCTCTCTGATTATAAACTACTCCTGCTGGATTTCCACCTGTAGGAATTACCCCAAAAGCATTCATTATACTAACTTTTTTCATAACATATACCTCCAAAAAAAGCTGAATTTTAGTCTAGCTTATAAATTTATTTTACTAAATATTTAAACTTTCCATATCCTCTTTTATCCATTTCTAATAGTGGAATAAAGTTTAATGATGCACTGTTAATACAATATCTTAAACCACCTTCATTTTCTGGCCCATCATTAAATACATGGCCTAAATGAGAACCACCTAAAACACTTCTTACTTCAACTCTAGTAGTAAATAAATCATTATCTTTTACTTCTTTTATAATATCTTCTGATATAGGCTTAGTAAAACTTGGCCACCCTGAACCAGATTCAAATTTATCTTTTGATGAAAATAATGGTTCTCCTGTTACAATATCTACATATATACCCGATTCATAATTATCCCAGCAATCATTATCAAATGGCCGTTCAGTAGCTTTATTTTGAGTAACTTCATATTGTAACCTCGTTAAATTTTCCTTTATTTCTGAATCTAATGGTTTTGCATATTCTAATTCTTTTTCATTAGCTAAATTTAAATTTATATGGCAATAACCATTGGGATTTTTCTCTAAATAATCTTGATGATATTCTTCTGCTAAATAATAATGCTCGAGTGGTAATACTTCTACCATAATTGTTCTACCATAATTTTTTTGTTCTTTTTTTATTTCTTCCATAATAACATTCTTATTATTTTCATTTGTATAGTAAATTCCAGTTCTATATTGAGTTCCAATATCATTTCCTTGTCTATTAATAGAAGTGGGATCTATTACTTTAAAATAATACATTATTAATTCATTTAATGAAATTAAATCAGGATCATATCTTACGCGAACCGTTTCAGCATGTCCAGAATTATTATAAATTAAATCATCATAACTCGGATTTTCTGTTGATCCATTTGCATATCCCGAAGTAACATCGTAAACTCCATAAACTCTACTCATATATGCTTCAAGCCCCCAAAAACAACCTCCTGCTAAATATATGTCTTTTAAATTTTCTTCTTTAAATATAACATCCAAATTCGGATTTTTAGGTAATCTCTTTGTTTCTAACATTGAGCTTACATTTTTACTAGTTGATACATTTTCTTCTAATGCATCTGGTTTTTTATTATCTAGATATTTACTGCACATTAAAAATATAAATGCAAATAACAAGGCAATACTTAATACAATTATTTTGCTCATTTTATACCTCCTAATTTTTTAGGGCAGTGCAACTTTTAATATCCGACAAATAAATCGGTTTTTATATTGTTTTTTTCAATCCCTGAATCTAATAATCTTTGCGTAATGAATTTAACCATACTTAATGCTCCTGAAATATAATATCTTCCATTATTTTTATTATTCGCCACAAATAAATCAATTTGTTTTAAAAATGATCTAATGGGTGAAACACCAATTCCTCCTGCAATAAGACAATGCGGTTTTTCATATTCACTTAAATTAAATTTACCCATCGCAGAATCACCAGTCATTATATCATCTGATTTTAGTTTAAGTAAATTTGTTTTAAAATTACTAGGATTATTTACAATTCTTGTTGAGAATAGCATTACGCCTTCTTCTTTAATAGATGCAAAACTAAAAATGCCATGTTGCTCACATATCCAAGTAAAATCCTGAATTTCACATGATTGAAATCACGTGGTTCTAACTTCATTAAGCTTCTCAAATACTCTCACTTAATTAAAACCATTAAGTTACAACATATATGAACTCACTTAAATACCGTTAGAATTTCACTACCAAGTATTCTTTTGAATACATTAGCGATAGTTTAAGGCTCAATTCAAAACCTTTTTTTGTTGTTTATTGTTTCTATATTCCAAAACTGCTTATTAATTTATGTTTCCTTTTTTTTAAGTTTTCTAATCTTTCTATTTCTTTTTTGTGTATTTTGTTAAA
>JAMOQG010000017.1 GCA_027064135.1 Peptostreptococcaceae bacterium
ATTATTGAATGTTTTAAAAGACCAAAACATAAATTGTATATAGGAGAAGTAACGAAAAGACAGATTAATTTATTTGAAGATATGGATATAGCATTCCCGACATCGTTACATTAAATCGGGAATGCAGAATGTAAATCAAAACTGATTGCTTAATGAAGTTAGAACCACGTGATTTTAATCATGTGAGCTTCAGAATACTAAAAGTTGTTAAATAATATAAATAAAATTAACATGACCTTTGCGAAAGCAGAGGTTTTTTTGTATAGAATTATGGAAACAGTGAGTACTGTATTTGCCAATTGAAACTTCCGGTTTACTTAAACATAAAACGTTTTGAATGCCTCTATGTTAGGATAATTGACATTATTCCGATAACGGTATAAAATGTTTAAGAGAGGTGATATTTTATGAAATATATGAACTCTAAAAAAACAAGTGAAAAATGGGGAATAAGCGATCGTCGAATCCGAGTTTTATGCGGTGAAGGGCGTATAGAAGGTGCTATAAAAATCGGCCGTAATTGGTCTATACCTATTGATGCGGTTAAACCAGTAGATGCAAGAGAAAAAAATAGAAAAAATTATATTGGATTGGAATTTGATTTTAGTTATATTGATTCACTTAAAGAAGTTATTGATAAGCATAGGCCGTTTTCCAAAGGACTTGCTAACTCATTGCAGGAGAAACTAGTAGTTGAATGGACATATAATAGTAATGCTATAGAAGGAAATACTTTAACACTATCAGAGACAAAAGTTGTTCTTGAAGGAATTACAATAGGTGGAAAAAGTATAGTTGAACATTTAGAAGCAATTAACCATCGTGAAGCAATTCTTTTTGTTCAAGATTTAATTGCTAATGAAGAAATGTTTTCTGAATGGAATATTAAAAATATACATTCATTGATAATGAAAGAAATTGATAATATAAATGCTGGTAAATATAGAAACGAAAATGTTTTAATTAGTGGTGCAAAACATATACCACCAAAACATTATGAAATTGGGAATTTAATGCAAAAGCTTATAGCAGAATATAGAAATAAATGGGATAAACTTCATCCTATTGTTAGAGCAACGTTAATTCATGGAGAGTTTGTAAAAATACATCCATTTATTGATGGGAATGGAAGAACTTCTAGGCTGCTTCTCAATTTTGAGTTAATGAAAAATGGATATCCTCCAATTATAATAAAAAATGAGGAACGAGCAAGATATTATGATGTTATTGATTTGGCACATACAACTATGAATTATGAGCCATTCATAAAATTGGTATCAAAACTTGTGATAGAGTCTGAAGAATTATGGTTATCTGTATTGGATTAAAAGGTAGGATGCTTGTTACAAAAATACAAGAATAAGAGAATTTCACGATTCGATGTTTTGTATAAGTGAAATATTATCGTTGCTTAAATAGGAGGTTTAATAAGTGTTAACCGGAAAAAGTTATGATGATTTATTGAAAGAATTAAATGATTTGCAAATTAAATATGATGCTATATTAGAAGAGAATAATTATTTAAAGAAAATGTTAGTTAATAATAAAGTTAATATACCTTATATAGAAATTGATAATATTGCTGAAAATGGTTTTAGTAGTGAAAATAAAGATAACGAAGGTTCAGTTACAAATAAAAGTAGTGTTGATGAAAAAATTGAACTATTTAAATCGTTATTTACTGGGCGTGCCGATGTTTGTGCTAAAAGGTGGGAAAATCAGAAAGGAAAATCTGGTTATTCACCATATTGTAAGAATGAATGGATTAAAGGTATATGTGAGAAACCGAGGGTATCTTGTTCTAAATGTAAAAAAAGTAATTTTATTCATTTTAATAATTATGTAATAAAAAAACATTTACTTGGAGAAGTTGTTATAGGAGTTTATGCTATTGATAAAGATGATATGTGTAGATTTTTAGTGATGGATTTTGATAAATCAACTTGGAAAGAAGATGTTAAAACGATTAGAGATGTATGTTTAATAGATGGAATTCCAATATATGTTGAAATATCACGTTCTGGAAATGGAGGACATTTATGGTTTTTCTTTAGTAAACTTATAAAAGCTTCTTTAGCACGTAAGTTTGGAATGATGATTTTAGAATTTGCTATGACAAAAAACAATAATATTAAATTTGATTCATATGATCGATTAATTCCGAATCAAGATTTTCTACAAAAAGATGGATTTGGGAATCTTATAGCTCTTCCTTTACAAAAACAAGCTAGACAATTGAAAAACACTGTGTTTGTTGATGAAAATTTTGAAGAAATAAAAGATCAGTGGTCTTTATTATCGAAAGTTAAAAAGATTAATACTTATGATATAAATAAATATTTGAAAAAACATGAAAATATAAGAAATGATGAGTTTAAAAGTAGCGGAATATATAACCGTAAAGAAATAAAAGTAAATAAAAATGATTTTCCTACTCTCTTGGAGATTGAATCAAGTAATGGACTCAAGATAAATAAAAATAAAATTTCAGCTAAAGGGATTTTCTTTTTAAGAAGCCTTGCATCATATAAAAATCCTGAATTCTATTCAAAACAAGCTATGAGAATGTCTACATTTAAAACATCTAGAATTATTATTGCTTATGAAGAAAACGAAAAATTTATTATTTTACCAAGAGGGATTCAAGAGAATTTAGTTGAAAATTTAAATGTTAATGGTATCAATTATAAAATTAATGAATTAAAAGAATGCGGTAAAAATATTGATGTAGAATTTACTGGTGAATTAAGAGCTGGTCAAATTGAAGCATTTAACACACTTAATAGTTATAGTAATGGTGTTTTATCGGCAACTACTGGATTTGGGAAAACAGTTATTGGTGCAAGATTAATTGGCGAAAAGAAAATATCAACATTAATTCTAGTTCATACTAAAGAATTAGCTTTGCAATGGATTGATCGATTGGAAACTTTTTTGGATATTAAGTATGAAATTGCTGAACCGATTAAAAAAACACGTGGTAGGAAGAAAAAAATAACTTTAATTGGACAACTAGGAGGTGGTAAAAATTCGTTAACTGGATGTATTGACGTTGCTTTAATGCAATCCATGACTGATAAAGAAAAGAATGTTAAAAGTTTAATTGATGATTATGGGATGATAATTGTTGATGAGTGTCACCATGTGTCGTCTACGACTTTTACTAGAATTCTTTTTGCAACAAAAGCAAAATATGTCTATGGTTTAACAGCTACTCCTATTAGAAAAGATGGACATCATCCAATTATTTTTATGCAATGTGGCCCAATTAGATATAAAGTTGATGCAAAAAAAGAATCATTAAAAAGATCTTTTAAGCACTATATAATTCCGAGATTTACATCTGTTAGAAAACCACTTTTTCAAGATGAATCAGATTGGCACATTAGCAATGTGTATAAATATATTTGTGAAAGTAATGCTAGGAATATTCAAATTGTTAAAGATTTAGATGCTGCAATTGATAATAATAGAAATCCTTTGATTTTAACAGAAAGGTCAACTCATATTGAACGATTATTGGCATTATTACAAGATAAACCATATGAAGTAATTGAACTTTCAGGACGATTGAGTTTAAAAAAACGAAAATTAGCTATAAAGAGAGTTAGAAGTCTTACAGCTGATGAAAGAGTTGTAATTATTGCTACTGGTAAATTAATAGGTGAAGGATTCGATTTAGCAAGACTCGATACTTTATTTATGGCTATGCCAATTTCCTGGAAAGGAAGAGTTATTCAATATGCTGGAAGATTACACCGTGAATATGAGGGGAAAGATGAAGTGCAAATATATGATTATATAGATGTGCATATTTCAGTTCTTGAAAAAATGTATCATAAAAGGTTAAATGGATACAGAGCTGTTGGTTATCAGATTAAGACTATTGATGATAAATTGAATTCTGAGGAATGTATATATGATTCAGTTTCATATTGGGATAAATTTCTAAATGATATTGAATATGCAAAAAAATCAATTGTTATATCAAGTCCCTATATTCAAAAAAAGAAATTTGAATATATAAGAAAAAT
>JAMOQG010000018.1 GCA_027064135.1 Peptostreptococcaceae bacterium
TATTCAAAAGAATACTTGGTAGTGAAATTCTAACAGTATTTAAGTGAGTTCATATATGTTGTAACTTAATGGTTTTAGTTAAGTGAGAGTATTTGAGAAACTTAATGAAGTTAGAACCACGTGATTTTAATCATGTGAGCTTCAGTTTGTTAAAACAAAATTATAAGACGTAGCTTATAAACTATCCAAATCTATATATACAGACCTAGCGAAAAATGCTGAATTATTTCGGCGATATTCCTTAGGAATATTCATAATTTATATTGCAAAAAAGTATAAATTACAATATAATAAACACGAACTTTTTAAGAAAATAAATGTTATTCATTCGTTAGGAGATGATTATGTATAATAAATACCAAAACCCATTAGAAACAAGATATTCGAGTAAAGAAATGCAATTTATTTTTTCACCACAAAAGAAATTTTCAACATGGAGAAAACTATGGGTGGCTTTAGCTGAATCTGAAATGGAACTTGGAATAAATATCACCAAGCAACAAGTAAGCGATCTAAGAGATAAAATTGAAGACATTGATTTTAATTTAGCTGCAAAATACGAAAAAAAACTTCGACATGATGTAATGGCACATATTCACGCATATGGTGAACAAGTACCTGATTCAAAAGGAATTATTCATTTAGGAGCAACAAGTGCATTTGTTGGTGATAATACTGATATTATTGTTATTAAAGAAGGTCTAGAATTAACAAGAATTAAACTTGTAAATTTACTTTTTAAATTAAAAGAATTTGCAATTGAATACAAAGCCCTTCCTACTTTAGGGTTTACCCATTTTCAACCTGCACAACCGCTTACAGTTGGTAAAAGAGCTACATTATGGATGCAAGATTTATTAATTGATTATTATGAAATTGACAATTTAATTTCAAATTTAAAGTTAAGAGGTGTTAAAGGTACAACTGGAACTCAAGCATCTTTTTTAGAATTATTTAACGGTGATAATGAAAAAGTAAAAGAATTAGATAAACTTGTCTGTAATAAACTTGGCTTTGACAAATCTATTCCAGTGTCAGGCCAAACTTATACAAGAAAAATTGATTCTCTAGTTATGAATTGTTTATCAAATGTTGCTCAATCTCTTCATAAAATGACTAATGATTTACGATTGTTACAACATTTAAAAGAAGTTGAAGAACCTTTTGGTAAAAATCAAATCGGATCGTCAGCTATGGCATATAAAAGAAATCCAATGAGATCTGAGCGAATTGCATCTTTATCAAGACATTTAATAGCCTTGTCATTAAATCCTCAAATGACTCAATCTTCGCAATGGTTTGAAAGAACACTTGATGACTCTGCAAACAGAAGAATCACTTTAGGTGAAGGATTTTTAACTGCTGATGCAATACTTGATATTGCAAATAATGTTACATCAAATTTAGTGGTATATGATAAAGTTATTACTCAAAGATTAATGAGTGAATTACCTTTTATGGCAACTGAGAACATTTTAATGAAAGCAGTTGAAAAGGGTGGTGATAGACAAGAATTACATGAAAAAATTAGAGTTCATTCAATGGAAGCTGGAAAACAAGTAAAGGTTTATGGAAAAACAAATGATTTGTTAAATAGAATTGCAGAAGATGAAACTTTTAATTTAAATAGGACAGAAATTGATTCGTTATTAGATCCTACATTATATATTGGACGTTCTGTTATGCAAGTAGATGAATTTATATCAAATGAAATTGATCCAATAATAAAAAAATATAAAAACAAACTTGGTAATGATGTTGAACTTAATGTTTAAAAAAGCGGCTATGCCGTTTTTTTGTGTAATGTTTACAATAATATTATAAAATTTTGTATTTTTTTTATGAAATCGTTTTCATTTTTGTGATATAATATAATGAACAATTGTACTAATATTTAGTACAAATAGTGTATATATTATAGGAGGGGAAAATGTTTAGTAATAAAAAATTATTTTCGTTATTATTAGTTCTTGCAATTATGATAGCTATGGTTCCTGCAGCTTCTGCAACTACTGTCGCTAGAACAGTTGATGTTATCACATTTAATGACTTTCACGGAAATTTAGCTGAAGATGTGAATTCTTGGGGCAAAAATCTTGGTATGTCAAAATTCATTTCTAAAGTAAATGAAATGAAAGCTGCAAATCCAGATTCTTTTGTTGTATCAGGTGGAGATAACTACCAAGGTTCTGCAATGTCTAATTTAACTTATGGCGAACCTGTAACTAAAATGTTTAAAGCATTAGATGTAAAAGTTTCAGCTATTGGTAATCATGAATTTGATTGGGGTGTTGACAGAATTCAAAAATGGGCTGAAGATGGTGGCTTTGATTATTTAGCTTCAAACATTTATGATACGGCTACAAATGAACCTGTAACATGGGCTAAACCTTATGTTATTATTGAAAAAGGTGGAATAAAAATTGGTTTAATTGGTCTTGCTCATCCTGAAACTTTGACTTTAACAAAAGCAGAAAATGTAACTGGATTAGAATTTAGAGATCCAATTGCATCTGCTCAGCAATGGATAGATTATTTAAAAGCTGGTAATGCTCCTGAAGGCACTCCAGACGTAATTATCGCTGTTACACATTTAGATTCATATTCTGATTATGATACAGGCGTATTATCTGGTACAGCAGTAGATTTAGCAAATGGTGTAACTGGCCTAGATGCAATTGTTTCTGCTCATAGTCATCAAAAAGTTGAAGGCGATGTTAATGGCGTTGCAATTATTCAAGCATACAAATATGCTCGTTCTGTTGGAAAATTGAAAATTCAATTAGATGCTGAAGATAACGTAATAGACGTTGTTGCTGAATTAGACAATGCATATAAAACAAAAGGCGATTTAATACCTGACGCTGATGCAGAAGCAATTTATAATGAATATTATGAAAAATTAAGCCCAATTTTAACTGAAAAAGTTGGAGTTGCTGCTGGTGAATTTACACATAGTAAAGAAATACCAAATGTTACTATATTGGGTCAATGGGTTTGTGAAGTTATGGCAAATACAGCTGGTACAGAAATTGGTATTCAAAATGGTGGTGGGTTAAGAAGAACTATGTATGCTGGTGATATTACAATGGGTGATTTATATGAAATTATGCCTTTTGACAATGCTTTAGTTAAATTTGACCTAACTGGAAAAGATTTGAAAGCTACAATTGATCATGGTATTTTAAATCCTGACGTTAGCGATGGATCATTCTCAGGACTTAAAGCAGTATTTGATCCTAATGCAGAATTTGAAAACAGATTAGTAGATCTTACTTTAACAGATGGAACACCAATTGAAGATGAAAAATTATATTCAGTTACAGCAAATGACTTTATGTTTACTGGTGGAGACAAATATGATTTCTCTAATGCTGTAAATGTGGTTAATACTTATGTACCTATTAGAGATAGTTTAGTAGATGCAATTAGAGCTGCAGGTACTATTACTCCAAAAGAAGTTACTTCTATGACAGCACTTGATAATTATACTATAGTTAATGGTGACATGCTTTGGAAAATTGCTAAAGCACATGGTACTACTTATCAAAAATTAGCAAAATATAATGACTTAGCTGATGCTAATTTAATTTTTGCAGGAAATACTTTATTAGTACCATCTAAATAATAAGTAAAAAAGCTCCTGTTTCAGGAGCTTTTTTGTTAATATTAAAATCATTTAATATTAACAAAAAATATATAATTTAATTGAAAGGAATATATGAAAAAAACATTAATTATTTTAATTTTATCTGTTATGATATTCTCATTATTTATTTTTCCGGTTTTTGGTGAAACTAAATTAGATCAAGAAAGAGAAGGTTATTACGAAAATTTATCAAATGAGCCAGAATATGATGTAATAAGAGCTAAAATTGTTTCTGTACCTCTTGATGAAACTAAAGAAATTAGAGAAGATATCCCATTACAATCTGATAGAAGAATGCAACATTTAAAAATTGAAATTTTAAATGGCACTCATAAAGGAGAAACTTATACAGTTCAAAATTTAATTGAAATGGTGAACCCATATAAACTAATATTTAAAGAAGGGGATCAAATATTATTAAGAATGACTGAAGATGAAAACGGAAAAATTAATTTCTTAAAAATATATGATAGAATAAGAGATAAATATGTTTATTTTTCAATAGCATTATTAATTATTTTATTAGCAGCAATAGGTGGTAAAAATGGAATAAAATCGATATTATCATTGATTTTTACTGGAATTGTTGTTATAAATATATTAATACCTCTTATTTTAAAAGGAAATAGCCCTGTTTTAGTTTCAGTTTTTGTATCAGTAATTACAAGCATTGTAACAATTGCATTAATTGTAGGAATTAATAAAAAGGGCCTTTCAGCATTATTAGGAACTATTAGTGGATTATTAATTTCTGGCTTAATGGTATTAATGGTGGGTAACTTTACAAATTTTACAGGCTTATCTTCTGAAGAAGCACAAATGCTTGCATATGTACCAATATATAGAGATTTAAATTATCAAGGAATTCTTTATGCAGGAATAATTCTTGGAGCTTTAGGTGCTATAATGGATGTAACCGTTTCTATTTCGTCATCAATGTGGGAAATGAAGCAAATACACTCTAAATTAACATTTACTGAATTGCTTAAATCAGGTATGAATGTTGGAAAAGATATTATGGGCTCAATGTCAAATACATTAATATTAGCTTATACAGGAAGTTCAATTTTTTTAATGTTATTATTTAAAGGTTATAATTTAAAATTTGTTGAACTTATAAATATGGATCTTATTTCATCTGAAATAATTAGAGCAATTGCTGGTAGTATTGGTTTAGTACTTGCTATTCCAATTACAGTTCTAATATCAGGATTTCTTTATAATAAAAAAAATAAAAATGAAGCCGCATAATTAAGCCAACATATTTATATTATGTTAACTTACTTGATTTAGATTGGAGAACAATGGAAACTAGAGAAAAATATATTATTGAATTAAATAAAAAAATTAACAGTTTAAAAATTATGAATATCCAAAAAAATGAAATTTCATCATTTATAAATAAAAATTACAAAGTAGGGAAGTTAGAAAATAAAAATTTGGATTCTTATTTAAATAATATTCTGATTTCATACGGAAAAAATAATTATACTTCTTATATAATATTGAATTCAATAATGAATTTTTTTATTTTCAATTTTGTTTATTTAGTATTATTAATATTTCAAAACAGAGATGAATTTGTTTTTAATGGATTCATAGTTTTTTCTATTTTTCTTTTAACAATTTTTGTTTTTCCAATTTTAAAATTAACCATTAGAAAGAATTTAATAAATAAGAATGACGGAATTAAGATAGTTGGCAAATTATCTTTTATACTAATAAGTTTTTTTGTTCTCAATATGATCATATATAGAAGCAATATATTTAATGAAGTACAATTTTATATAAATAAAAATATATTTCTAATAATTGCTATGACTATAATAGTGATAATCCAAATAATTTTAAAATTATATAAATTTCAAACAATAAATGAAAAAGATACGAAATAGGCGCATATATACGCAAATGCTAGAAATGATCGATGATATCTACGAATATTATTTCTGGCGGTTTATATGCGATTATGTGTTTCTTTTTAACTATTCTTTAAATGTATATTTTCGGTATAGTTAAGATTATAAAAAATCCAACAAATGATTTGCTGGATTTTTTATATTAATTATCTTCTATTCTTTTCTCTTTCTATAAAATATAACATTTACTGGAATTACAATTATAAAATGTACAATTATACTATAAAATTTTTGCCCTAAAAATCCGAGTACAAATATTAATATTCCAAACTTAAAGCCAAATATTTTTAAAATTACTAAAAGTAGTAATATTACAAAATAACCACTTGATTTTGCAAAACTTCTAATCATCCTATTATCATATAATTCATTTATTCCATTTTCATTTGTATCCTTATACATTTTAAAAACACTTAAAAGCCCATTTGCCAACATATACAAAACTATTATTATAATGCCTGTTAAATTAAACATGATTTTCTCCTTAATATTTTTTATCTTCTACTATATTATAATAACATTTTTTCATTAGTTTTTAAATTATTTTCTTATTCCGTATCCACCATATATCGGTTTAATATCTGTAGTAGTAATAACTGCATTTTTTTGACTATTAGTAATTATATTTACAACAGTTTTAACATTTTTTCTTTTTACAAATAATGAAAGTATTTGTCTTGGTGTAGTTTTCCCTTCTGCTTTTGTAACTGTTACTGCATATCCGTCATTGCGAAGTTTATCAACTAAATTATTGCCATGATGTTCTTTTACAATTACTTTTATTTCTGATAATCCTAATCCAATTTTTTCTTCAAGTCTTGATCCAAAATAATTTCCTAATGAGAAGCCTAAAGCATATGCTACTGCTTTCATTGGATCATTTGCTAAATCACTTATTACATTACTTGCAATAAATATCCAAATCATTACTTCAAAAAAACCAATTATAGCCCCTATTTTTCTTTCGCCTTTTGTTATTAAAACGGTTCTAATTGTCATTAAAGACACTTCTACGATTTTTGCTAATAATATCAATATATATATCATTTTTCCACATCCTTTTTTCATTATAATCATTAATTTTCTATTTATTTTACATTTATATTTTTCTAACTCAGATGATTATACTACAGTTTTATCATTTGTAAAGCTTTATTTTTCAATTTTTTCTAAAAAAATAGCATATTTTAAACATAAAGAAAAATGCTATTTCAAAGGCTTTCTTAATTTAAAAAAAAACGTTTTCTTTCTACTTGTAGAATTTGTTATATATCTTGAAAATAATCATAAAATACAATATAATAAAGAAAGAAAATACGTTTGGAGTGATTATATGGATTATAAAGTTCATAATAAAACAGATATACCTGACAATATTGTTGAAAATCAAAATAAAATTATAGATAAATCAATAAAAATACAGCATGCTCTACCCTTTTTTATGCAAGATTTTTTTATTTATTTAAAAAATTCAGTAGCTATTAGTTCAAGACGCGCATATTTATCTGATATTATGTTTTTCTGTGAATATTTGGTTAATGAAACAGATTTGACTAATGCAAAAAAAACAAAAAATATTGAAATAGATACTTTTAACAATATGAAAGCTAGAGATATAAATTATTTTCTAGGTGAATATTGTACTCGCTATTTCGTTGAAACAAAAAATTCAAAATACATTATGAAAAATAATAATAGAACTCTTTCAAGAAAAAGATCTTCATTAACTGTTTTATTTAAATTTCTTTATAGAAATGAACAAATAGAAAATAACATTACTGAAGGTTTAAATCCTATAAAACTTCCAAAATTGCAACCAGATGCAATTAAAAAACTTGAAATAGATGAAGTTGCTAAAATGTTAAAAGCAGTAGAAAATGGTGAAGGATTGTCTGAGAAACAAAAACAATACTGGCAAAAAACTAAACATAGAGATAAAGCAATAATTATGCTTTTTGTAACATATGGTCTTAGATTATCAGAGCTTCAACAATTAAATGTTAATTCATTTAGCTTTAAAAGAGGAACATTTAAAATTTATAGAAAAAGAGATAAAATAGTAGATATGCCAATAAATAAATCAGTCGAAAAATCAATTAAAACATATCTTAATATAGAAAGAAATATGAACACTACTGAAAGCGCACTTTTTTTATCATTACAAAATCAGAGAATGTCAACTAGAGCAATTAGAAAACTTATTAAAAAATATACAGCTATTGGAATGGAAACTTCATATGAGAATGGCTACAGTCCTCATAAATTAAGAGCTACTGCTGCCACTTCACTTTTAGAACATGGTTTTTCAATCTATGATGTAAAATCACTACTTGATCATGATAATGTTACTACAACACAACTTTATGCATCTCATAGAAAAAATGCAAAAAGAAACATTATCAAAAATTTTGAGCTTGATGATGAATACTAAAATGACCATATCTATTTAAAGATATGGTCATTTTTTACTTAATCATTTGAGTATCTCTTATTTCAATAATTGTTCCTTCTGGTGCAATCATTTTTAATAGTTTCTCATTTTCAACAATATAAATATCACTATTATTTTTTCTTTTAAATTTATTATATCCAAGCTTTTTAATTCTAATATATTCTTCCTCAACATCATCAACTAAAAAACATATATGATTAATTCCTTTGCTATTTTTACTAAAATCAATTAATTTTTGATTCTCTTTTTTTGTTTGAAGTTCTATCATAAGGGAATCTAATTCAAGCCATGTATTATATGCCCTTTGGTGAAAATTTTTAGTTTCTTTAAAAATAGTAAAACCTAAAATATTTTTATAAAACTTAAGTGAATTATCATAATTATCTGTTTGAATGCATATATGGTGTATTTTCATATTTACCTTTCTTATTTATATTCAAATATTTTTAATCCGTTATTTAAGGTACTCACTCTAAATGATAAATTTTCATCACTTGTTAATTTAAAATATTCTTTATATGGCCCGAATTGAAAATAAACACCATACCTATCAGGATAACCATCAATATAGCAAACTACTTTTTTATCTTTTAACAAAATGATTTGATTTGTTCCTTCATTAACTGAAGCGTAAATAAAATCAGCATCTACTCCAATTATTCCATGAATGCTTTCTTCTGGAAAATATGGAGGAAAGCTATATAGTTCATCCCATTCAAAATTTGAATAATATGATAAATCTTCTATAATTTCAATATCGTTATCTATATTTCTTAATGCTTCAGTAAATTGCTTTGTATTTTTCTTCCATTCAGGCTCATTATATGATGCTATTTTAAATACTATAAAACCTATTATTACGATAAATACTAAGGACACAGAAATTACAATTTTTCTTTTCATTTTAATTCTCATTTCCTTTATACTTCAAAAAAACCTTTGAATGATTCAAAAATATTCCAATGATCAATTACTCCGCCCAATTCTCGTACTGAGTGCATAGCAAGCATTGGATTACCAATATCTATTGATCTAATATCCAATTGAGAAGAAGAAATTGGTCCTATTGTTGATCCACCCCTTTCAGTTGAACGATTTACAAATTTTTGAACTGGTATATCTAAATTTCTACAAATCATTTCATAAACAGTATTTGAATCACTATCAGTTGTATAATTTTGATTTGCATTCATTTTAATTACTGGACCTTTATTTATCACAGGCTTATTTATTGGGTCATGTTTTTCACCGCTATTAGGATGTACAGCATGAGCCATATCTGCTGAAATAATAAATGAACTATATAATGCTCTTTGTAACTCTTCTTTATCTCCACCTAATTTATATACTATTCTCTCAATAATATTTTTTAACATTGGTGAACCAGCACCTTGTTTAGTTCTACTACCTATTTCTTCATTATCAAAACATACCATCATTTGAGTAGCTTTATTTTCCTTCGTATTAATTATCGCTTCTATACCTGCATGAACCATTGCAAGATCATCTAATTTTCCAGCAGAAATGAATTCATCATTTACACCAATTATACTACCTTTTTCAACTTCATATAAATATATATCAAAATCAACAATATCTTCATTATTACATTTCAATTCTTTTGCCATCAATTCAATAATAAAGTTTTCTTTAACAAAGTCATCTTCTGCTAGCCCCATCAAAGGCAGTATATCTTTTTGTTTATCTAACTCTACGCCTTTATTAACATCTCTATTCATATGAATTGCTAAATTTGGTATAATAAGTACAGGTTTTTTAATATCAACCAATTTACTTTCAGGATGCATTATATCATTCCCTTTAAGTGTTACTCTTCCTGCAAAAGAAAGCGGCCTATCCAACCAGGTATTAAGAATTGGTCCTCCATATACTTCAGTGTTTAATTTTAGATAACCATTTTCAGTCATTTCTGGCGACGGTTTAATCTTAAATGTAGGCGAATCAGTATGAGCCCCTATAACTCTAAACCCTTCTTTTTCAATATCACCATTTCCAATAATAAAAGAAACTATTGCTGAATCATTTTTTGTTACAAAATATTTCCCGTTTTTTTCTATATCCCATTTTTCACGTAAATTTAATTCCTTAAAATCATTTTGAATTAATTTTGCTTTCACATTTTTAACAACATGAAATGCACTTGGACTTTCATAGACAAAATCAATTAATTTGTTTGCAAATTTTAATTCTTTATTCATAACCCCTCCGTTTTTTATATCAATACAGTTGAATTATACAATATTTTTCTAACTATTTCAAACAATAAAAAAGCTACTGTTTTATCAGTAACTTTTTATTGTTTTACTTAACTTATTGGGATTCTAATTTTTTGTCCTTCATATATCATACTATTTTCTATTTCATTAACTTCTAAAATTATATATACAAGTTCTCGTACATCCTGTTTTTCATTTTTATACTCTTTTGCAATATTCCAAACTGTATCTCCTGAATTCACTATTACTTCCAAATATTCAACCTCTTTCATTGCGTATACTTTATATGTGTTTGTAATTAAAGAAAAAATAGAAACAAACAATATCGTTAAAATAACCATCGAAATAATAAATCTTGTTTTATTTACAACTCTATACTTTCCAGCTCTCATGTGCTACCTCCCATACATTTGTTCTCTATATAAATTATACAAGAACGAATGATTTTTGTAAAGCTTTTTTTCAAACAATTGTTCTTTTATATTCTATCTTGTATTTCCTAAATTTCGCAATAACAATAACATACCCTATATAATTTATTTCATTTAAGAACGTTTTTTCTTGATTTGCGAACGTATATTTGATATAATAAAGAAAACTAAGAGAGGAGTTATTAATGAGAGATAGTTTAAGTAAGAGACAGACAGATATTTTAAATTTTATAAAACTTAATTTGCAAGAAAAAGGATTTCCACCTACTGTAAGGGAAATAGGTAAAGCGGTTGGATTAAGTTCTTCGTCTTCTGTTTATAGTCATTTAATCAAACTGGAGAAGATGGAATATATTAGGCGGGATCCAACAAAACCTAGAGCAATTGAAATTATAGATGAAAACGGAGAAAATCAAAATTTTCTTACTAATTCAAGTATTACACAAATCCCTTTTTTAGGAGATGTTACTGCTGGCGAACCTATTTTAGCTGTGCAGGAAAATGATGATATGTTCCCTGTTCCAAATGAATTTATTAATGAAGGTTCAATGTATTTTATGCTTAAAGTTGATGGAGAAAGTATGATAAAAGCAGGAATATTCTCTGATGATTATGTTTTAGTCGAACAAAATAATTCTGCTAGAGACGGTGATATTGTTGTTGCTTTAATAAATAATGAAAATGCAACAATTAAAAGATATTACAAAGAACCTGATATCATTAGGTTACAACCTGAAAATGATACTATGGATCCTATTTATTCTAGAAATGTTAAAGTAATTGGACACATAAAAGGTGTATTTAGAAAAATGTAATAATTATAACAATAAAAAATGAGATTATAAAATCTCATTTTTTATTCGCTTTTTTTTAAATATAAGAACAATCCTATCCCTAATACTGATAAAGCGATTATTCTACTTAATGTATTAATAAAATTCATTTCCATACTTACATTATTGTTAGAAAAAATCATAACATTTCTATCATATTTATCGCTCAATAATACCCTCCTTTGTCAATCTACTAATACTTTTTAAAATACCAATTTTAGCATGTTCATAAGTAAGACCACCTTGAAAATAAACTATATATGGTTCTCTTATTGGTGCATCAGCACTTAATTCAATTGAAGATCCTTGAATAAACGCACCTGCTGCCATTATAACTTTAGAATTATAACCTGGCATATCCCATGGTTGTAGATTTACATATGAATCAATTGGAGCAGCTTCCTGAATCGCCTGGCAAAATTTAATCACAGATTTTTCATCTTTTAGTTTTATTGATTGAATTATATCACTTCTATTCTCGAATGTTTTTGGATTTACTTCATAGCCCAAGACAGAATATGCCTCTGCACAAAATATTGCACCTTTAATAGCTTCACTAACAACTTTAGGTGCTAAAAAAAAGCCTTGCATAATATTTCGAGTTGCATTAAACATTAAACCTTGTTCTTTTCCAATTCCTGGCGATGTCATTCGTTGAGCAATTAAATCAATTAAATATTGTTTTCCAACAATATATCCTCCAGAAATAGCAAGTCCGCCACCTGGATTTTTAATTAATGAACCTGCCATAACATCAATACCTACATCAGTAGGTTCTAATTCACTTAGAAATTCACCATAACAGTTATCTAGCATAATAATTATATTTTTATTAATATTTTTTATTTTTTTTACTATATTTTCAATATCCTCTATAGTTAATGAATTTCTCCAACTATAACCGGATGATCTTTGTATATATACCATTTTTGTGTCTTTTGAAACATTTTTTAGAATTTCATCTTGATTAAAAAATCCATCACTATCAAGATCAACTTGTTTATATATAACACCAATATTAATAAGATTTCCGGGATAATCTCCTCTTAACCCTATTACTTCTTCTAGAGTATCATAAGGAGTACCAGAAATAGAAACCATTTCATCTCCTGGGAACAATAAACCTGTCAAACATAAATTTAATGCATGTGTCCCTGATACAATAGTAGGTCTTACAATTGCATCATCTGTATTAAAAACTTCTGCATAAATCTTTTCAAGTTTCTCTCTACCGATATCACTAAAGCCATATCCCGTTTTTGATGCAAAATCATCTTCGCCAACTTTTGCATTTTGAAATGCTTTTAAAACTTTCATTTGATTGTATTTCATAATTTTATCGATTTTTTTAAATTGCCTTTCAATAGTAAATTCAATTTTTTCTTCAAATTCAATTAATGAACTATCGATTTCAAATTCTTCGTATAATTTCTTTATCATAAATTTCCTTTCACAACAATAAAAATGACTCATCTATGAGCCATATTTTAAACTACATTTTATTAAAATTTACACTCTTTGAAGGAATTATAGTAGATATCGCATGTTTGTAAATCATTTGTTGTTTACCTTCAGATTCCATAATTACTGTAAAATTATCAAATCCTTTAACATGTCCTTTAATTTGATATCCACTAATTAAAAATACTGTAATTAATGTATTCGTTTTTCTAACTTGATTTAAAAATTCATCTTGTAAGTTAATATTTTGTCCCATTTAGACCTCCATTATCTTTTTATTCTATTATATCATATATTTATTTATATCTACCCAATTTTCAGAGTTTTAACTATTTTTTTATAACTTTCATCAAATTCTTCTTTATCTAAGTCAATCCACATTGCATCTTCATATCTCCTAAACCATGTTAATTGTCTTTTAGCAAAATGTCTTGTATTTTTTTTAATAATAGATTTTAACATATCTAAATCATATTTTCCATTAAGATAATCTATAACCTCTTTATAGCCAATTGCTTTCATAGAAGTATAAGATTCATCAAGACCTCTATCCTTTAATTTTTTAACTTCTTCAATTAACCCATTTTCAATCATTATATCCACTCGACGATTGATTCTGACATATAAAAGTTTTCTATTTCTTTTTAAACAAACTAATAGCGGATTATACTCAGTAGTTTTTATAGGATCACTTTTAAAATTTCCCATTTTATCACCTGTTAAAATATTTATTTCTAGTGCTCTTATTACTCTTTTTAAATTGTTTTTATGAATTTTATCGGCTGCTTCAGGATCAAGCTTTCTTAATTTATTATGAATATAATCCACACCTTCAATACTTGCTTCTTTCATTAGCTGGCTTCTTAATTTTTCATCTTTAACAGTTTCAGAAAAATCCATTTCATAAATTAATGAATTAACATATAACCCTGTGCCACCAACAACAATCGGAAATTTTCCTCTTGACTGTATATCTTTAATAATTTCTTTTGCTTTTCTAGCATAAATCGCAACACTATATTCATCTTCAGGATTTATTTCATTAATAAAATGGTGTTTTACAGCATTTAATTCCTCTTCACTTGGAGTAGCAGAACCAATATCCATTCCTTTATATATTTGAACAGAATCTGCTGAAATTATTTCTCCATTTAAATCTTTTGCTAATTTAAGAGAAAGGTCAGTTTTCCCTACAGCTGTTGGTCCAGCTATTATTAATACATTTTTATTCATAATTACGTCCTTTTGAATTTTCTTTCAATTTCACTTTTAGAAATTGATATAATTATTGGCCTTCCATGCGGACATGTATAAGGACTTTTTAAATTTTTAAGCAAATCAATCAGTTTATGAATTTCTATATAATCAAGTTTATCATAAGCTTTGATAGCATTTTTACATGATTTCTGTATAATATGATCTATATTTGTTTCATAAGCATTTTTATATTCATTTTTCAAATTTAATATTATATCTTTTGCTATTTTTTCAGTTAAAGGTTTATTAAATAATATTGGAACTTCTCTAATCAATAAAGTATCTTTCCCAAATATTTCAACATTAAACCCTAAATTTTTTAATATATTTTCTTTTTCCATAATTAATTCTAATTCATAATAGCCTAATTTTAAACTTATAGGAAGAAGTAATAATTGTGAATTAACCGTTTTATTCATATATTCTTCCATTAATTTTTCATATAAAACTTTTTCATGTCCAGCATGTTGATCAAGCATATACATATTATCATCTTTTTCACATACTATATAAGTATTAAATAATTGACCAATAATTTTTAGATTATCGTAAATAGTCTCGTTTTCTTTAATAATGTCTTTTTTAAAATCAATCTCATTATTTTCAATTTTATCAAAATCAATATCAAATATATCTAGATTAACAACTTTTCCTGGTTCATTTCCCTTTTTTTCATGTGGTATATAATTTTTCCCAATAAAGGAATCGTCTTTAAATGGATTTTTAACCACTTCTTTTTCTTTAATTTCATAAGAATTAAAGTTAATCCGTTCTTTTTCAGAAACTAAAATTTGTTTCTTTTCTTTTATTTCTGGTATTATTTTCTTAGAAAAAGTTTTTTCAAAAATTTCATCCTCTAATGAAACACTAGGAGTTTGATTGTATTCAAACAATTTTGATTTAATAGCAGTATATATTAACTGCTTAACTATACCAACTTTAGTAAATTTCACTTCTGTTTTTGAAGGATGAATATTTACATCAATTTCCTTAAAATCAATAGTAAAATTTAAAAAACATATTGGATACCTATTAATAGGTATCATAGTTTTATATGCAGTTTTAATAGCCTCTTTAATAATATTACTTTTAACATACCTTCCATTTATAAAAAATATTTGAAGGCTTGAGCTTCCTCTTGTAAATTCAAGATTAGAAATATAACCATTCATCTCAATTCCATCTAGTGATGAACTTACTTCCATCATATTTTTAACAGTATTTTTCCCATATATACTTAAAATTACATTTTTTAAATTTCCATCACCCGGAGTTACGAATTTTATTTCATTATCCGATATATACTTAAATGAAATATTCGGATTCGAAAGAGCAAGACAATTTAAAAGCTCATTAATTCTTCTTTTTTCTGTAGAATTACTTCCAAGAAATTTAATTCTAGCTGGAGTATTATAAAACAAATCACTAACAATTATTGTTGTTCCTCGTTTACATCCTACAGTTTCTTCTTTAACAACTTCTCCACCGTTAATAGTTTTTTTAGTTCCAAATTCATCATTTAATGTTTTAGTTGTTATTTCAAGTCTTGATACAGCAGCAATTGAAGGTAAAGCTTCACCTCTAAAACCAAGAGTCCTAATTGAATAAATATCTTCTACAGATTTAATTTTACTTGTAGCATGTCTTTCAAAAGCTATATTTACATCTTCTGTTTCTATGCCATCTCCGTTATCTGTAACTCTTATTAAAGATTTACCAGCGTCTTGAATTTCAATAGTAATAGTAGTAGATTTTGCATCAATTGAATTTTCAATAAGCTCTTTTATAACTGCACTTGGATTTTCTATTACTTCTCCAGCAGCAATTTTCGAAGAAATATTCTTATTTAATTTAATAATTCTATTCATTCGTTCACCCCGTTATCACTTATCATATTAATCAATTTATATAACTCATTCATTGCTTCAATTGGAGTTAATTTGTTAATATCTATAGATCTAACTGAATCAATTAATTCTGATTCAATAATATTTTTTTCTATAATTTCAACTTCATTATTATTTTTTATATTTTTAATATTTTTATTAATATCATTATATTCTAACTCATTTAAAATAACTTTTGCTCTTTTCAATACAATATCAGGAACACCCGCAAGTTTTGCAACTTGAATTCCATAACTTTGCTCTGATTTGCCACGTCTAATTTTTCTTAAAAAAACAATATTATCATCTATTTCTTTTGCAGTAATATAATAATTTTTAACTGTATCCAATTCTTCTTCAAGTTCTGTCAATTCATGATAGTGTGTTGCAAACATAGACTTACATGAGTTTAAATTAATATCTGATAAATATTCAACTACTGCCCATGCGATACTTAACCCATCATAAGTGGATGTCCCACGGCCAATTTCATCTAAAATTATTAATGATCTATCTGTAGCATTGTGTAAAATATTTGCAAGTTCACTCATTTCAACCATAAATGTGGATTGACCTTGCGATAAATCATCACTTGCTCCTACTCTTGTAAATATTCTATCAACAAGTCCTATTTTCGCATAGCTTGCGGGAACAAAGCAACCAATTTGTGCCATTAACGTTATTAATGCAACTTGTCTTAAATAAGTTGATTTACCAGCCATGTTCGGACCTGTAATTATTAAAAATTTATTTTGTTTACTATCTAAATAAACGTCATTAGGCACAAAATCTTCATTTAAAGCAATTCTTTCAATTACCGGGTGTCTTGAATCTTTAATATTTATTTCATGATCTTCAGTAATTATAGGTTTAATATAATCATTTTCTAAAGTTACATTAGCAAAAGACATTAAAACATCAAGTTTTGAAATTGCAATTGCAGTTGTTTTAATTCTTTCCATTTGATTTAATAACTGTCCTTTTATATTGTTAAAAATCTCGTATTCAAGTGCTGTCGATCTATCTTCAGCGTTCAAAATCTTATCTTCAATTACTTTTAATTCTGGAGTTATATATCTTTCAGAATTTGATAAAGTTTGCTTTCTATTATAATGTTCAGGAACTAATTTAATATTTGCTTTTGTAACTTCAATATAATAACCAAAAACTCTATTATATCCAATTTTCAATGTATTTATACCAGTTTTACTTCGTTCTTCACGTTCTTTTTCTAAAATCCAATTCTTTCCATTATTAATAATATCATATAAATCAAAAAGTTCTTTATTAAATTTTGGCTTAATTACTCCGCCATCTTTTATTGTTATTGGTGGATTTTCAACAATTGCACTTTCAATCAATGCATATACATCACTTAAAACATCTATATTTTTATATATTTCATTTAAACATTTATCATTAACATTTCTTAAAAGCTCTTTAATATCAGGAAGAACATAAAGTGAATTTTTAAGAGCCACCATATCCCTAGCATTAACTCCTCCATATACCAATTTTGAAGAAAGTCTTTCTAAATCATAAATTCTTTTTACTAAATCTTTAAGTTCTTCTTTTAATAATAAATCATTTAACAAATATTCAACTGAATTTAATCGACTATCTATTTTATTTTTAGATAACAATGGCTCTTCTACCCACTTTGTAAGTCTTCTCCCACCCATTGCTGTAAGAGTTTTGTCTAATGCCCATAGTAATGAACCTTTTTTATCTTTTGTTCTAATAGTTTCAGTAAGTTCTAAATTTCTCCTAGTAAATTTATCTATAAACATAAAATTATCTTCATGATATACATCAACATCACTAAAATTTAATAGAGCAACTTTTTGAGTCTCTTCAATATATTGTAAAAGAACACCAATTGAAATTTTTTCATATTTTAAATTTGAAAGTCCATAACTATCAAGAGAAAATATATCATAAACTCTTTTTATAGAATTCACACAATTTAACTCTTTGTAATAACTATCATTAATATATGATTTAACAGGTTCAATAAACATAGATACAGTTGACATAATATCATTATGTAATTCATCATTTTTATATAATATCTCACTTGGATTTATTTTTAGAATTTCATCAACGAATCTTTGTCTGCTTTCTTTTCCATGAAAAGCAATTGCTTTTAACTCTCCTGTTGTAATATCTGAATACGCAACTGAATATCCATTACCATCAACATAATATGAAAGAATGTAATTATGCACTTTGTCAGATAACATTTCAGGTTCTGTAATGGTACCTGGCGTTACAATTCTTACAACTTCTCTTTTAACAATACCGGTTGCTTTAGATGGATCTTCAACTTGCTCACAAATCGCAACTTTATGTCCTTTTTTAATTAATTTTTTTAAATAATCATTGCCAGCTTTAACAGGAACTCCACAAAGTGGTGCTCTCTCCTCAAGTCCACAATTTCTACCTGTCAACGTAATTTCTAATTCTTTTGAAGCTAAAATAGCATCATCAAAAAACATTTCATAAAAATCTCCTAATCTATAAAACAATATATAATCTTCATAATTATCTTTAATTGAAAAATATTGTTTCATCATTGGAGTTAATTTTTTCCTGTCTAGTATCATTTTACACCTACTTAATTATTTTACCAAATAACGAAAACGAGTTGCACACTGTAATTTCAACATTTACAAGTTTTCCGATATTATCTTTTTCGCCTTCAAAATTTACTGTTTTAAATCCTCTTGTTTTACCAGTTAAGACTCCTTCAGTATTTTTTGAAGGACCTTCTACTAATATTTCAACAGTCTTACCCATATATTTAAGACTATTTTCTTTAGCAATAGTATTTGATACTTCTAATATTTTATTAAATCTTTCTTTTTTAATATCTTTATCTATTTGATCTTCATAATCATTTGCAGGAGTACCTTTTCTTTTCGAATAAATAAATGTAAATACATTATCATATTTCACATTATTAAATAGCTCAATTAAACTATCAACATCTTCATCACTTTCTCCTGGAAAACCTACAATTATATCTGTTGAAAGAGTCAATCCTTTAACATTTTTCTTTGCATATTCAATTTTTTCCATATAACTTTCTACAGTATAATTTCTATTCATTCTTTTTAATAAATTATTTGATCCTGCTTGAACAGGTAGATGCATAAACTCACATACTTTATCAAGTTTATTTACATAATCAATTAATTTAAATGTCATATCTTTTGGATGTGATGTCATAAATCTTATTCTTTCAAGCCCATCTATGTCATTAACTAGTTCTAATAGGTCAGCAAAATCTACATCAAATTTTTCAGTTTTTCCGTATGAATTTACATTTTGTCCAAGAAGCGTAACTTCTTTAACACCATTATTAACTAATTCATTTATTTCGTTTATAATATCTTCCGGTTTTCTACTTCTTTCTCTTCCTCTAGTATATGGTACAATGCAATAAGTGCAAAAATTATTACATCCATGCATAATATTTACAAATGCTTTTACATTATAATCTCTATTTGCTGGAAGATTTTCTATAATAATATCATTTTTATTATCAATGTCATATTTTGTTTTATCGTTTAAATATGCTTCTTTTAATAATTGAGGAAACTTTTGATAACTATGAGTTCCAATTACTAGATCTACAAATTTATACTCTTTTTTAAATCTTTCAACTGTTGCATCTTCTTCTGGCATACAACCAGATACTATTATTTTTAAATTTGGTTTTCTTCCTTTTAAATTTTTCAAATGTCCTAAATTTCCGTATACTTTCATTTCGGCTTTTTCTCTTACAGCACATGTATTATATAGTACCACATCTGCATTTTCCTTTAAATCCGTTCTTATAAATCCCATTAAATCAAACATTCCAGATAAATTTTCTGAATCATGTTCATTCATTTGACAACCCCATGTTTCAATATAATATTTTTGGGGATTCATCATATTTTCATTTCTAAAATAA